>CADCOP010000197.1 GCA_902803065.1 uncultured Lachnospiraceae bacterium
ATGCAGGAAGCTTACGAAGCAGGCACTGTTGATTATTTCTATCTGCCCACCAGCGAAGGCGCAATGACAGGCGCTAATGAGTTCTGTGTTAACTCCGGTATCGGAATGGCCTTCAATACTGCTACATTCGATGAGAAGACGGAAGACTTCATCAAATATGTAATCGAGAATTACGCAGCCCTGTATGCCTCCAGGGATCAGATGTCTCCGATCCGCGGCGAACTGCCCGAAGACCATGAGTTCTCCGATCTGTATGTACGCGTCCACGAAGATATGGACAAAACCGGCGAGCATTTCCTGAAGCCCTGGGACTGCTATCTTGACTCCAACAGCTGCACCGTTCTCGAAGACAACCTGCTTCTTCTTGCGGCAGGAGACCAGGACGCGGAAACATTCATCGCATCGGTAGATGACGCTATTGCCGAGTACGTTGAGGATATGTAATAAGGATCATTGCTGCCTGAAAAAGGCGCGGTAATACTGACAGCCTGATACACAGCCGAATGCCCCGGGAAGGGAAGGAACCCTTTCCGGGGCATTCCGGGAACCATGGGAAACAAAACGACATTATCCGGAGCACTTCAGGAAAACGCAGGTAACAAAAGGACATTTTCCGGGGCATTGAGGGAAACGTGGGTAACAAAACAACATTTCCCGGGGCATTGAAGGAAACGTGGGTAACAAAACAACATTTTCCGGAACATGCTGGAAACTATGATCGGAACAGGAGGTATAACTATGAGCGGTGTATTGAGGGATAAAAAAGCCTATGCGGCATTTCTGCTGCCGGCGCTTCTTTTTTATCTGTTTTCAGTCTTTTACCCAATCGAGGAATCGATCAGGCTCAGCTTTATGAAATGGGGCGGACTGGGACCCAAAAAATTCGTAGGCCTCAGAAACTATATCAAGCTGTTTCAGGACGACGTGTTTTACACAGCTTTTTTCAACAACCTGATCTATCTGGTGATCGTGGTTTCCATGCAGCTACTGATTGGACTGTTATTTGCCGTGCTGCTCACCTATCTGACCCGGGGCGTAACGCTGATCAAAACACTTTACTATGTTCCCTGCATCATCACGACCGTAGCAGTTACACAGCTGTTCCGAAGCATGTATGCTACACAGCCGGAAGGCATCATCAATAAAGTTCTCAAGGTGATAGGTCTGGGAAGTCTGGCCACCTCCTGGCTGACCAACGTCAAAACAGTACTTGCCTGTGTATCCATCCCGGAGGGATGGCGATATACCGGCATGTACATGGTCATTTTCTATGCGGCGCTGATCTCTCTCGATCCGGAGGTCACCGAAGCTGCCCGCATGGACGGAGCAAATGCCTGGCAGCTGCTGACCCGTATCAAGCTTCCGATGATCAAAGAAGTTCTTCTTCTGACTCTGACCATGGTGCTGACCGGAGCCCTGCGCGGTTTTGATATACCGTACATCCTGACCAACGGCGGCCCCGGAAATGTCAGCGAACTGATGAGCACTTACATGTACAAGAAAGCCTTCGGAAGCAATCAGTTCGGCTATGGCAGCGCGATCGCGGTATTCATCATACTGGAGAGCATGCTTGTGGTCGGCATCCTGAACCAGCTCTTTACGACTAAGGAGGAGCGGGAGGAAAGAAAGATCATGCGCATGCGGCGCCAGGCCATGCGTGAAAAAAGAAAGGCAGGGGGAAGATCATGAAGAAACGTACAAAGGTTCTGCTTGGCATAGTAGTCCTCATCTTTCTTTTTATCCAGCTGTATCCGGTACTGTGGCTGTTTATGGCCAGTCTGAAGCCTACAACCGAACTTTCGGTGACTCCCTTTGCTCTGCCAAAGACACCGACCTTTGCCAACTACGCCGCCATCTTTAAAGACGGATCCGTATTCCGCTATATGCTGAACAGCCTTCGGGTCACAGTTATTTCCATCCTGTTGATCGTGGCGTTAAGCAGTACGGCAGGCTATGCTCTGGCGAAATTTCATTTTGCCATCTCCAGGCCGATCTACCGCTTCTTTACCTTCGGCATCATGATCCCGGTACAGATCACACTGATCCCGCTGTTCTGCTTTTACAGCGACATGCATCTGCTGAATTCATCCTTCTCGCTGGTCCTTCCGCAGGTCGGATTTGCGCTACCCCTTTCCGTCATGATGTTCTACAGCTTCTACAGTTTTGTTCCGAATGAGCTGATTGAGGCTGCTGTCATGGATGGCTGCACGCCTTACGGAATTTTCTTTAAGATCGTTTTTCCGCTGGCAAAAAATACTGTGATCACAGTCGGATCCATGTACACCATCCTGATCTGGAACGACTTCATCTTTGCAAACACCTTTATCAGCGACAATGCCGCAAAAACAGTAGCTCTCGGACTGCGCGACTATGTAGGCGCTTTCGGAAATGTTGACTGGGGAATGACTTTTGCTGCAATTGCTGTTACCATTTTACCTCCGATGATAGTATACTTTGCTTTAAACAAGTATGTAACAGCCGGCATGACGCTAGGCGCAACGAAGGGCTGAGCAGACAGCCCGGATGACGGCCGGCGCGGATTTCAGGTGAAGGGGTCAGGACAGGAATCATGATGAACGGGTACGGTACAATGGATGCGCTTTTGATGAAACGAGGACAGAGCCGCGCGGTCAACGCGGAAAATCCTTCCGGTGAAAAAGGAAAAGGCGGCATGACCGCCAGTGTTCTGGGTCCTTCCCGGAAAGGAAGCCCCTGCCTGCGTGATCTGGCGCCGGGCAGCCGTACGACGCTTGCCGCGATTGAGGGGTGCGGCGTGATCCGTCATATCTGGATCACTGTAGATGCAAAAACATCGGACGCGGACCGTTTCGTGCTCCGTGATCTTATTTTGCTGATGTATTGGGATGGCGAAGATACACCTTCAGTGGAAGTTCCGCTGGGAGATTTTTTCTGCTGCGGCTTCGGTCAGGAATGCCAGGTGTATTCCGCCCCCATCATTGTGGCTCCATCCCGGGGGCTGAACAGTTATTTCGCGATGCCATTCCGCAAGGCAGCCCGGATCGAGCTTCTTTCAGAACACAAAAATCCCATTCCTGCGTTTTTTTATCAGATCGACTATTGTCTGTATGACGAACTGCCGGAAGAGATCGAGTATTTCCACGCGCAGTGGCGCAGGGAAAAGATCACAACTCTGAAGCAGGATTATGTGATCGTCAATGGTATTCAGGGAAAAGGCCGTTACGTGGGTACCTATATCGGTCTCCAGACGCTCGAACGCTACTGGTGGGGCGAGGGAGAAGTAAAGTTCTACATCGACGGCGACAGGGAGTACCCCACCATCTGCGGCACCGGCATGGAAGACTACGTCGGCGGCTCCTGGAGCTTTGCGGCGCCGAAGGAAATGCCTGATGAGCCCATGATCGAGACGACCTACAACTCGCTTTACATGGGATACCCGTTTTACTCGAACCGCGATATGGCCATCCGAAATCCCTATCATAACGATGACTGTCCGCCCATGCGCGGGCTTTATCGCTGGCATCTGCCCGATCCGGTCTTTTTTGA
>CADCOP010000198.1 GCA_902803065.1 uncultured Lachnospiraceae bacterium
CTGGAAGGAGACCTGACAGAGCACATGGAACCGTACATGCAGGTCAGGTTCTGCGAAGAAATGATCAGCAGAATGATCGGGATATACGCTCTTCTGGCAGATGAAGGCATATCTGCAGACAGTATGAAAACGACAGCCAGACAGGCCGGACAACTGCTCGACAAACTCAGTTCAGAGAATACGTTTTCTGCCGGGACACTTGAGAACATGGAAACAGCAAAACAGCAGCTGCAAACACTCAGCAGCCTGCTGAACAATCTTGAAAAAAAGGAGCCCGGATGATATGAGAAAACAAAAATGGAGGGCTGCCGCCGCTGCCGCTGCAATATCAGTCATCGGAACAGGGATCAGCGCGGACAGTCTTGCCGGAGGAAAGGTGTGGAAGCTTCCACAGACAGTGCATGCGGAAGAAACAGAAACCAAAGAAACAGAAATCGAAGAAACCATACCGCCGACCGAAGAAACGGATACTGAGGAAGAAACAGAACGAGAAACAGCAGCAGAAACGGAATCAGAAGCCCGGGAAACGGAAGCCGCGGCTGAGACCGAAACCGAGGCAGAGACCGAGACAGAAACAGAGGAGGAAACGGAAGCAGAAACAGAGACAGCAACGGAGGCAGAAACAGAGACAGAAACCGAGACCGAAGAAACAATGACCGCGGCAGTGACCGAAACGGAGGAAGAAACAGAAACGGAGACAGAAGCCGTAACAGAAGAAACAGCGGCACCGGCTGAGACAGAAATCAAGTCAGAAATCGGGACAGAACCCGGGACAGAGACAGAGATCGTAATGAAAGACGACGGTGAACCGGCGCAGTCTTCAGATCAGACAGAAGAAACAGATGAAGCAGATGAAACAGATAAAACAGATGAAACAGAAACAGTAGTACAGACAGAGACAGAAGTACAGACAGAGACAGAAGTACAGTCAGAAACGGAAACGGAGCGTATAATAACGATTTCTTCTGTCAGGATCCGTCCAGGTTGGGAGGAGCGGGAGTACGACGGGACGGACAGGGTCGAACTTGATTATGATGTGTACGTGAACGGAGAAAAAGTGAGCCCCCGGGAAGCCGGAATCAGGTGCAGGACAAAGCTGGATTCTCCGGATGCGGGGATACGCGATGTGGATGTCAGCTTCAGCTTCAGTCCGGACGGAGCAAACGAGGGACCGGCAGTACTGCGCACGGAAAATGTCAGCCTGCAGGCAAGTATCGTCCCCAGGACGCTGACGCTTCATATACCGGATGCTGTCAAGGAGTATGGCTCGGAGGCAGTTTTAGAGAATCTTCAGATGGACGGAGAACTGTATGTGGAAGGGTTTGCCGTTGACAGTGAAGGCAGGGATATCATTCCCGGGGATCTGATCCTTCCGGATATCCGGGTCGATACCGGAAAGATCAGCCGGTTCAGCCCGATGTATGAAAACGGGAGGCTCTGCGTGTATGAGCAGGCGCTTGTACCTTCTTCGACAGAGTGCGGCTGCCGGAATTACAGATTTGATCCCTGCGTGCAGGGAGGGAGCATTACTGTTTCCGGCGGAGCTGTGGCGGAAGGCAGGGACTATAAACTGAGGGAAGGCCAGGAAGGCGTGTACCGGGATGAAAACGGGATCGTTTGGGTCCGCAAAGGCGGAACGCTGAGGATCGATCCGGTGGAGGGCAGCGGATATAACTGTCCGGTCTTCGCGGAAGACTTAAGCGAGAGCGGAACATTCAGATTCTCGCTGACTGAGACTGAGGACGGAGTGGTCAAAGCTGAATCAAAAGAAGCAGAGATGCCCTATCAGGTAGATGGAGATGTTCCCTTCGCAGGAATCAGTACAGAACAGATGAATGAGCATGAAGGAATCCTGTACGGGAACGAAAATGCCGCGCTGACTGTTGAGATACCTGAAGATGCCGGAAGCGGGATCCGGAGCGCCGTGTATGAACTGAGGTCTCTCGGCAGCGGTGCGGGAGGTTCCGGAAAAACGGAAGGGGACTGCCTGGAGGGATGCCGGATCAGCAGCCTGGAGGAAGGGGATTACCGGCTTTATGTCCGGGTGAATGATCAGACCGGAAATGAATCTCTGGCAGAGAGTATGCCTCTGTCCATCGATATGACAGCCCCGGTCATTCTGATCGAAGGCGCGGGAGACAGGAAAGCCGGAGACGGACCGAAGGGCATACGGATCCTCTGCAGGGACAAAAACCTCTCTGCTGAGGACGTGAAGGTTTCTGCGGAATACACAGGCCATGGCTCAGGCGCGGAACTTAAGGAGGTCAGCAGGAGCAGTACAGAGGAAGGAACGGAGATACTGTATGCGGCAGAGAAAGGAAAGGAGGCCGAAGACGGAGTTTATACGCTTAAGGTGGCGGCCGGGGACAGAGCAGGCAATACATCCGCGAGAGAGGCTGTATTTACAGTAAATCGAAAAGGATCGATCTATTCCCTCTCCCAGGAAACGATGAGCCAGCTCGAAAACTATTATCACAGAGAACCGTTCGATATTGTGTTTGAGGAGAGAAACATATCACAGGTCAGGAGCGTGCAGATCCTCTTAAGCCGCAGTGGCAGTACCAGAACTCTGGAGGAAGGCAGAGACTATACTGTGGAAGAAACGGACGGCGGGGATGGTATGCATGTTTTCACATACCGGATCAGGCGATCCGTATTTGCCCGGGACGGGGCCTATGATATTGTCCTTATGTCCTCTGATCAGACAGGAAACAGCAGCGATACGACCGTACAGAAAAAGGAGATCCGCTTCTGCATGGACAGGACAGCGCCGGAATGCCTGATCACCGGCATTTCTGCCGGCGGCGTTTATATGACCGGAGAACTCTGGATCAGTCTGGAACCTCGGGATAATGAGGCTTTGTCAGTCATGGAAGTCTATATAAACGGAGAACTCAAAGGCTCCCTGAGAGAGGAGGAGATCGCTGAGGTGGGCGGGATGATCCGGTGGAAACTGGAAGAGGATCCCTCATGGCAGGATATTCAGGTACATACCCGGGACAGAGCAGGAAACGAATCCTGGTCAGAGATCATTCCTGTTTTTATAGGCAGACCGGATGGGAGAACTCCCTGGCCTGGGGAGAACGGTTCAGAAACGGGTGCTCTGCATGACGTACCCGCACTGCCTCCGGTAATCACAGAGGGGAGAAAGACAGAGGAGGCACCCGGAATGGTACATACCGGGTATTCTGTATCCCAGGAGATCCCCGGAACGGCAAAGCGGGATCACGGGCAGTCTTCCGCGGCGCTGTGCGGCGTGGTCATGGCGGCGCTGAGTTCCGTGTTCTGCTTCCTTCAGAAAAAGATCGGCGTCCTGTGACATGGTTTGCCTGCGGGGAAACAATGTGATATGATACAGCAGATGCGGATGATATGAGCATGTTTATTTTGCAGGGAGATCACGGAAACAATGGAAAAGACAGCGCGTGATTTTTGCGGGGCAGTTTTGCCGGTCTTTATACATTTCGCGGCAGTCAGCTTTCTTTCGATGGCAGGGGAAACTTTTTTTCCCGGTACGGATACGGGGCTGCGCGTAACCGGAGTGACTGTGCTCGCGGCAGCCATGTGCACCCCTCTGTTCACGGCCATGTACAGACGCGATCTGAGGAGAGGGCGTTTCCCGGCGGGAGAATGCTCAGATGAAAAAAAGAGACGGTGGGAAATTCCGGCTGCGCTTTTATTTGCTCTGTGCCTGGCAGCTGGAGCTGCCTGCAGTGCGGCAGCCGGAGCTGCTATGCGCTTGCTGGGAATGTACCGTCTTTTTTCAAATGAGACGCAGGAAATGCTTCTATCCTCGCCGCCGGCTCTGCAGATCATTGGCATTGGCCTGATCGTTCCGGTTTTTGAGGAACTTCTGTACAGGGGACTGGTCTATGGAAGAGTAAGAAGCCTGATACCGCGGAGATGGGCGATGATCCTCTGCAGTCTCCTGTTCGCTACCGGACACGGAAATGTGATACAGGCACTCTATGCATTCCCCATGGCGATCCTTCTCATTGCTCTGTATGAGCGGGACAGATCACTGGCTGCTCCTGTACTGTTCCATATAGGGGCCAACATGTTCACTGTGGTCATGCATCTTCTGGGGGCCGCGGCTGCCTGAGAGCTGTGCCCCGCGCATTTCATGAGCCCTCCGGGATACATTTGCATTGACTTATCAGGAAGAATTCGTTATATTTGTTTCTGATGCACGAACAAATGTCTTTGAGGGCAGCCCACTTCGGGACATGTCAGCACTCCATGGAGGGAAAAGAATGTATTCATTAGAAGAAATCCGTATGGCTGATCCGCAGATCGCGGATGCAATTACTGCAGAGATGGAACGACAGAACAGCCATATCGAGCTGATCGCGTCGGAAAACTGGGTATCGAAAGCAGTTATGGCTGCCATGGGCAGCCCGCTGACGAACAAATACGCGGAAGGATATCCCGGAAAACGTTATTACGGCGGATGCGAATGTGTTGATATCGTTGAAGATCTTGCGCGCGACCGTGCCATGGAACTGTTTGGCTGTACTTATGCCAATGTTCAGCCCCATTCCGGAGCTCAGGCCAATATGGCAGTTTTCTTCGCGCTTCTCCAGCCCGGGGATACTGTGATGGGAATGAATCTCGCGCATGGCGGCCATCTGAGCCATGGAAGCCCCGCGAATTTCTCCGGAGCCTATTTTAACATCGTTCCTTACGGAGTAAATGATCAGGGCGTGATCGATTATGATGAGGTGCGCAGAATCGCCATTGAGTGCCGTCCGAAGCTGATCGTTGCCGGTGCCAGCGCTTACGCCAGAATTATCGATTTCAAGCGCTTCAGGGAGATCGCTGATGAGGTCGGCGCGTATCTGATGGTTGATATCGCCCATATCGCGGGACTTGTTGCCGCAGGACTTCATCCGAGCCCGATTCCGTACGCTCATGTTACAACGACGACCACGCATAAAACGCTTCGCGGTCCCCGCGGCGGCATGATCCTTTCGGATGCGGAATTTGCCAGTGAGCACAAGCTGAACAAAGCAATCTTCCCGGGAACACAGGGCGGACCGCTGATGCATGTGATCGCCGCAAAGGCAGTCTGCTTCAGGGAAGCTCTGGATCCTTCTTTCAGGGTATATGCAGAAAATATCGTGAAGAATTCGAAAGCACTGTGCAGCGGACTCATCAGCCGCGGCATCGACATCGTCTCCGGCGGAACGGACAATCACCTGATGCTCGTGGACCTGACCAGCACAGGGAAGACCGGTAAGGAAGCGGAGATCCTTCTTGACAGCGTGAACATCACCGCAAACAAGAACACGATCCCGAATGATCCGAGATCCGCGTTTGTCACAAGCGGTATCCGCCTGGGTACGCCGGCAGTGACATCCAGGGGCATGAACGAGCAGGATATGGATGTGATCGCCGAGGCGATCGCCATGGTGCTTAAGGATGGCGAGAGCAGGGCGGAGGAAGCCAGAGCGCTTGTAAAGACACTGACTGATAAATATCCGCTGAACCAGTAAAGAAAACCATGATAAGCAGCAGCCGCGGATGCACGCACACGTGTGTGTCCGGGCTGCTGTTTTTTTGGGGCAGGGCACCCGGCCGGCGCGCTGCCCGGCTCCTGCGATCCGCCTGAGTTGAAAAGTCATTGTTTAAGAAATCGTTCAATGGTATAATATAAAATACTATGGTCTTTTTCAGGAGGTGTTTTTGTGAAGCTGAGCTGTTTGCTTGAAAAGCTTTCCTATTCCGTGCTGCAGGGCTCTGTGGATACGGAAATTACAGATATTATCAATGATTCGAGAAAAGCGGTTCCCGGAAGCCTGTTCTTCTGCATAAAGGGAGCTGTCTCTGACGGACATGCCTACGCAAAGGACGTGGCGGCGAAAGGTGCCGCGGCACTGATCGTTCAGGAGCCGGTGGACGTACCTGAGAGCGTGACGGTCATACGTGTGGAGGATACAAGAATAGCAATGGCGCTGATCTCATGCGCGTGGTACGGGTATCCTGCGGAAAAGATGCATGTGATCGGAATTACCGGCACGAAGGGAAAAACGACAACAACGTACATGATCAAGAGTATTCTGGAGGCCGCCGGTTTCAGGGTCGGCCTGATCGGAACGATCGAGACGATCATAGGGGATGAAGTGATTCCTGCAGAGCATACGACGCCGGAATCCATCGTGCTTCAGTCCTATTTCCGGAAAATGGCTGATGCCGGCATTGAGATCGTCGTGATGGAAGTCTCCTCCCAGGCGCTGATGCTTCACAGAACTGCCGGAATTATGTTTGAGCTTGGCATATTCACGAATATTGAGCCTGACCATATCGGACCTGCGGAGCACGAGAGCTTCGAGGATTACCTTGAGTGCAAGAGCCGCCTGTTCCGTCAGTGCCGCACAGGCATCCTGAACGCGGACGACAAGCATCTTGAGCAGATACTGAAGGGACATACCTGTGAGGTGGAGACCTTCGGCTTCTCTGAAAAGGCAGGGATTCAGGCACAGAACGCGCATCTTGTTACCCGTCCCGGTTATCTGGGCGTAGCCTATCATGTAGGTGGGAAAGCGGACTTTGACGTGGAGATCGATATCCCCGGAAAGTTCAGCGTGTATAATTCGCTGACCGCCATAGCTGTCTGCAGGCATTTCAGCGTGTCGGAGGAAAACATCAGAAGCGCGCTTAAAGCAGCGAAGGTCAAAGGCCGGATCGAGATGATCAGGGTATCGGATGAATTCACCCTGATGATCGATTACGCGCACAATTCCATGGCTCTTGAGAGCCTTCTGACAACGCTCCGGGAGTATCATCCGCACCGCCTTGTGTGCCTGTTCGGGTGCGGAGGAAACCGCTCAAGACAGCGCCGCTTCGAGATGGGTGAAGTTTCCGGGCGTCTGGCGGACCTGACCATCATTACATCGGATAATCCGAGATATGAGGATCCGGAAGCGATCATGGATGATATCGTGACCGGCATTTCCAGAACGGACGGGAAATATGTCCGCATCTCGGACCGCAAAGAGGCGATCGCCTACGCCATCCA
>CADCOP010000199.1 GCA_902803065.1 uncultured Lachnospiraceae bacterium
GAGCACCATTGAACTCAGACTCTGTGATGTTGTCGCCGTCAACTGTCTTGGTGATGATCAGGTTTCCAACTGCCTTCTCATCTTCAATAACAAGAGAACCATTTTCAGTCTTAGATGTAGTAATTGCTGTATTAATACTGCCATCAGTATTAAGAGTAAATACTGTATCACCAGACACAGCATATCCTTCTGGTGCGCTTACTTCATGAAGAATGTATTGATATCCAGCCCTGAGGCCTTTAACTGTATGACTCTTATTTTCTTCAGATGTCCATTGATCTACAACAAAACCGTTTTGATCCAATACCTGCAGAAATGCACCTGCTAAAGTTTGGTTTGTAGCAGCATTTTTCTTGTTTACATCAACTGAGTGAGGTGTTTCATTTTCGAATGTAACAACTCCGTTTTTACCACTCTCATAGTCGATATCTGCTATTTTAGAACCATCAGAGGTATATACAGAATATCCGTCGATACCTATTCCTCCGCTGGATTTTCTTCTTGCATGTACTTCGACAATATATTCTTTGGAATCATACAATGTTCCCGTAGATTCACTATATCTTTTTCCTCCGCCTCCAACATTAATTGCATCTGTCGGAATGCTTTCACTTATCTTGTATCGATAATCACCCTCATCCGCAAAATTCAGATATCCAAATGAAACCATTCCTTCAGCGTCATTTTGTACAGTAAGTGTATTACCATTTGAACCTTGCGGCATAGGTGAACCATTTAGTCCTTCAAGTGTAAAACTAAATTTACCTGAAGGAGTAGCGCCATCAAATGTCTTTGCTGCCTTCAGTCCGCCTTTTGCAGTATTTGAAGGAATAGCATTATCAAAAGTGATAGAATCTCTGTGAAATTCGACATCAATCTGAATCTTATCTGCAATTATTTCACCGTTTATATTCCCTTTTGCAAACACTGTTGCATCTGGTGCAAGTATAGATGCGGCAGTTTCATTGGTTGAGGAATATACTTTTCCCTTGAACATTTTATCAGGAGAAGTTGAATCGTATATATTATAGATAACGTTCCCACTAGTCCATGTTTGTACCTCCCCCGTATATTTCTGGGAAGTATTCTTCATTTCAACCTGAGGAAGTGTAATTTCAGTTTTACCACGTGCATCAATATTAATAATCAATAAGTGTTTTTTTGTATCAACACCTTCTTCATTTATTTCAAGAACACTGTTGTTTTGAACTAAAGCACTGATCTCATCCGCAGTATAATTGATAGAAGCAATATCTGTAGGGTCACCGATTTCTACCAGATATGGGTTCGACGGATTATTTCCTTGTGTAATAGTAATTCCTGAAGGTTCTCTTTCTGAGAAAGCAGCAGAAATACCTTCAGCTTTTGTTTTTAGGGCTGCAAGGTCAATATATTTTGAATCTGCAGACTCCTGTCGGAACATTGTAGATTCATATTGACCATTTTCATTTGTTGCGCATCCTTCCCCGGACTGAATTTCAAACTGTTTACCTCCAAATACAGCTGTATATGTAGTATCTGAAATATTTACGGTTTTTATTGATCCGCTCTCAGCAAGATCATGACCGAGAACGATCAGTGATCCTGGAGCATACATTTGTATGATAGGCCCGCTAACTTGAATATCCATAGCCTGACCGATATAGATGACTTCAGGAAGTACATTTGTTTGACGTCTTCCAACAGTATTATTGTTTTTGAAAGTCCATTTATTTGTTGCAAAATTTGAATGGATATGCTCATTTTGAATGATCTCCGAGAAACCGATCAATCCAAAATTAGCAAGTTCTTCAAATTCACTTTTAATAAGATAAAGAGATTTGTCATCTTTTAGTGTTTTTGTATCAGTCGTTGGTATCACGATGTTTGAACTATCTTGATTTGTTGTGAACGCCCAAACAGAGAAACTGTCTGCTGTAAACTCAACCTTATCAACACTATTACCTAAAGCAACACGATCAGCATCAATTGTCTGAGCATCGATCATATCCGCAGACAGACCCGGCATGACTTCTGCCGTCGTATCAACTACGGCGAGAACAGAATCATTCACAGGAAGATGTGTAACAACAATATCAGTATTCTCAACTGCCTCAAGATCATTGCTCAGCTGCTTTTTCTTGAATGTGAAAGAAATGCTGACACTGTCTGTCTGAGGAATGAACTCTACCTTCTCGTTTCCGATTGCATTTCCGTTCTCATCTGCTTTCTGAATGAGGAACGCTATATCATAAAGAAGTGTATTGTTCTCGTCAATTGGCGTTATAAGGTTATCTTTGCTTCCGTTAGCATAAGCATCGTTCAATACTTCCACATAAGCATCGAAAGCATTTCCCTGGCTGCTCGGAGTAATATGTGTTACCCTGAACTCCGCATCATCCGGAATAGCTGCCGGATCATTTACGGTCGCCACTACCTTGATGTCATTATCTTCATAGACATACTTCGTCTTCTTCTGCTTATTGGCATAGTGAAGGAGGACCAGGGTATCCTGCTCCAGTTCACTCTTATCTATAGACTCAACTTTCTCATCATCTATGGTTGCATATTCATAATTGAAGCTTTCAACATAAAAACGGTTCGTTCCCTCGACTTGTACGGATCTTGTAACATCTTCCTTTATGGGGGATGACTTAAGATCAATGATTTCTTCGTCGGAATCCAGGGGAAGCTCCTTATACTGGTCACTGATGATATTACCGTCAGCATCCACTGCGGACATAGTGATCTCGTACTCTGCCTCGGATTCATCCTCCGTTTCTTCTTCAGTCACGGCTTCTAATTCCTCTGCTTCAGAAACCATCTCTGTTTCCGGTTCAGACTGCAGCTCCATCTCAGTTTCCAATTCAGACTGCAGCTCTGTCTCGGTAAGTGCTGTTTCAGAAGCTGCCTCAGAAGATACTTCCGTTTCGGCAGGTTCCGATGATGTTTCCAGAGTCTCTCCAGATGTTTCATCCTGAATGATATCGATTTCGCCGGTATTAACATCCTGATCTGTACTCTTTTCAGCTGATTCCGCTGCCTGTTTTGCTGCTTCTTCCTCCGCGGCTTTTCTGGCAGCTTCTTCTTCGGCTGCCTTCTGAGCAGCTTCTTCCTCTGCCGCTTTCCTGGCAGCTTCTTCTTCCGCTGCCTTCCTTGCGGCTTCTTCCTCTGCCGCTTTTCTGGCCGCCTCTTCCTCCGCTGCCTTCCTTGCGGCTTCTTCCTCTGCCGCTTTCCTGGCAGCTTCCTCTTCCGCTGCTTTTCTGGCAGCCTCCTCTTCCGCTGCTTTCCTTGCAGCCTCTTCCTCCGCTGCTTTTCTTGCAGCTTCTTCCTCCGCCGCCTTCTTTGCGGCTTCTTCTTTTTTCTTGGCTTCTGCAGCTGCTGTTTCGTCGTATGACACGGTTGCTTCCTGCTCTTCTGCCCATACATTTGCAGGGATAGATCCCATTGTCATGGAGACAGCAAGTAATAATGCCATAAGTCGTTTGCGAATCCTGATGTCCATAGTTCCCTCCAGGTTAAAGTAGTATAATATGTGAAAAATGCATTAAAACTAATATATATCATAACAGTAATTGATATTTATTTAACTCGGAATTTTTATCTATTTGCAACATTTTTTTTACGAAATTATTTCGAAACTTGGGCATAATGATAATTATCCAAGGAACAATAAAATTTAAAAAGAAAAAAACGGTCCTCTATCGAACTGAAGAATTTCAGCTGTATAGAGAACCGTCCTCGGGTTTTTGGCTGTCTGGTCTCAGCGAACATCAACCGAACAGCACTATTTTGCATTTTAAATAAGGCTGACAGCATAATCTTAAATGTATCACAAGCCATCTTCGCGTCGTCAACAAGCATAAAACTCTGCATTATTTTTCGCAATAAAGACAGATGGCAAAGGGCGGAACAACAGCAAAACAGGGGCATTCCCTAAGCAGAATGTCCCCTGTACATCGGTTTCCGTTGTTTTTTGTGTTCGCTATATCACATCAGATTGTCCATCCAGATCTTCAGGTCGGCCAGAGAAACTTCTCCGCCATAGCGTTTTCCTTCCAGTACTTTGGCCTCACGCTTTGTCAGGTTATTGATTCTCTCTGATGTATTCCCCATGCCGCTGCCGCCGGATGTGCAGAACGGAATGATGGTCTTCCCCTTCAGGTCATGCTCATCCAGAAACGTATCAACGATGCTGGGTTCACGTCCCCACCAGATCGGGAAGCCAAGGAAAATAATATCATACAACGCGATGTTCTCTGCCTTTTCTGCCATTTCCGGGCGGCAGTTAGGATCGTTCATTTCCAGTGTGCTGCGGGACTGCGGATTTCTCCAGTCAAGGTCTTCTGCCGTATACGGCTGCACCGGTATGATCTCAAACAGATCCCCTTCTTCTAACTGAGCGATCTCCTGCGCTACTTTCTTTGTTGTTCCTGTCGGTGAAAAATAAACTACCATAATGTTGCTCATATTGAAGTCCTCCTTTAGTGTAATATGACATATTTATATTTCAATTTCATACCGCTCATAGGCATTGACGACAGTAGTCTGTCCTACCTGTGTTTCCCGGGGGATATGATAACCGTAGTTCATGTGCACATGGCCGTGAACCATATAACGGGGATTGTACTTTTCCATCAGCGTGTTGAAGGCCTCAAATCCGTGATGCGGAAGGTCCAGCTGATCATTGATCCCTTTGGCCGGAGCATGGGTCAGAAGTATGTCAAACCCCCTGTTCTTAAGCAGAGGGAACCAGAGCTTGCGTACTCTTCGCTGCATCTCTTTCTCTGTATACTGATCCGGTCCCGGATGATAGCGCATGCTGCCGCCCAGCCCCAGAATGCGGATGCCCTGATACGTCAGTATCCTGTCCTCGACGCACTCACAGCCTTCCGGCGGTTTTTCATCATAATATGTGTCATGATTCCCCCGGATATAGAACACCGGGCACTTGGCAAAGGTAACAAGAAAAGAAAGATACACTGAGGGAAGATCCCCTGCTGAAAGAATCAGATCATAGGAATCAAGCTTTCCTTCTTCATAAAAATCATATAAATACTTTGACGTCACATCTGCTAGAACAAGAATTTTCATATCGTTTTCCGCCGCACCTATCCGGGAATCTCTCCATCAGGACTGATCTGTACTTCAGGCTCTGTCTTTCATAGCCTGAAGGAGCGCCTGCACCATCTCTTCAACTCTTCCTGCTCTTGATGGAGCATTTACTATGCCGGAAGTGGAGCCGGATCCGTCAGCGCCGTTTACGACGACTTTATATACATCCTCGCCCGTAGTAATTCCGGATGCGATCATGACTTTAACATCCGGATCGACTGCTTTGATCTCACGGCAGCAGTCAATGGTATAGCTTGTATCAGCGGTCTGGCCCGTTCCGATCAGAGCCGTAGGCTCAGAAAGGATGACATCAGCGCCAAGCTCAGCAACCGCCTTTGATTCGGTTGTGGAATCAGCACAGACGATCGTGATCAGGCCAAGCTCCTTAGCCCTGTTGATGCACGCATACAGCTCAGCGAGGGTCTTCTGGTTCTCAGCATGGTTGAGGACAACAGCCTTCGCGCCGGCTGCCACCAGGGATTCGGGAAGAACAGCGCCCATTCCCCTGCCGGGTTTCAGTGAATCCATGTTCTGGGCTGTAACGACCACATGTTTCGTGTTCTCCGCGATCAGGCGCAGATCAGCGTACGGACACGTATAAAAGATCATGACTCCGTACTTTTCAGCGAGCGCATCGGATGCTTTCGCCAGCTCCAGGCTTTCTTCTCCCCACAGGTAGGATTTGGGGTTCACAAACAGGAACGGGATGGTTACTTTGCTCATGGTTTTTTCCTCCCTTTTATGAAACATTCTGTTTTTGTAGTGCTCTTTGTTATTCACCGGGCATGGACCCGGGCATTAAGGTTCTGTATCCCGCAGGTCTCCGATACCCTGTACCGCAGCCAGCGATCTGGCTTCGTCCGTCAGTTCCTCCGGTTTCGGAATATCCCCGATGACACTGTCAAGAAGCCAGTCCATACTGATGATCTGCAGGGGGCTTAATACCGAATCCTTCTCACCGATCTTTGTGCCGTCCTGTTTAGTCAGTTCTCCGTAGAACGGATGAAAATTCTCATTGAATATCTCGCGACGGAAAACGTCTGTCAGAGTCCTTACGCCATACGGGACTTCTCTGGACACGATCAGGTCGATGATGCTGCTGGAAATGCCCCACCAGTAGCTTAAGGTCTTTCTCTCCCTTGCAGCTCCGCTGTTGAAGGATCCGGAAAGGATATCCCGGATGATCTTTTCATAGAACTTGCCCCAGTTCCACAGAGGCGCTGCAAGATTAACGCATCCATGTTTTCCCCGCATATAAAGTCCGTACTGCCGTACCTGTGTTCCGGGCCGGATCATATCCACATCTGACACGATATTCAGGTCGTTTTCCTCAAGGAACTTCTGAAAATCGGCGTTTTTGCGGCTCGCCCAGTGCAGATAGATGCGGGCTCTCGGGTTCGTCATGCCGACTCCCAGCGCAAAAGCGTTGATATTCGCAGTGGATCCGTAGATCGGGTAAGATGCAGAATAAGCTATTCTGTCATTGCGGGTCATGGCTCCGGCAATCATTCCCTCCAGGAACTTGGCCTCATACATTCGTCCGTAATAGGTACGCACAGAATGAAAATTACGGTTAACGCCGCAGCAGAGGATCTTGACATCCGGATGGCGGATGGCCGCCTTCAGACTCGCGTCCAGGAAACGCTGAGCTGCGGCAAATACGATATGATTTCCATCTGCAATGGCTTCCTCAATGATCTCCTCGCGGCTCTTTCCTTCCGCGTCCATAAAATAGGGAGTCGTCACGATCCGGTCACCAAAGGTCTGCTGCAGATAGTTCCTGCCCAGTTCATGACCGTAGGTCCAGCTGGATTCACGGATGGATTTTTCGTGAACGAAAGCGACCTGCAGGTGCTTGCTTCCGGTAGCTCTGAAGAACCTTTGAAACAGGCTTCCCTGCTCATCCTCCTCAGGATTCAGTACAAGGGCTTTCTCAGGTGCTTCCTGAAGGGCTGACATTTCCGGCCAGAGGGTATCCAGTTCCCCCTTGAGCTGGGCGTCGGTCTTATCGGAGATCTCCGCGTAAGGATAGACGGCAAGATACAGAAGAAAACCGTCTCCCGCCGTTATGCCGAGCTTCTGTCCCTTCTTTTCAGCAAACAGCCGGGAAAACCGCAGATATGCTGATGAGAACGTTGCTCTTTCATCGTCCGTCCATATATCATCCTTGCCTTTGCCGCAGGCGCGGATGAGAGCCGCAAAGCTTCCCTCCTTGGAAAAGACTACGTAATTGATCTGCGTCTTCCGGTAGAACTCCATGTACTCATAGAAGATCCGCACCTGCGGGTCTTCCGTCATGACCGGTACGATCCGCGTAACTGTGCCTTCAATGCTGAATGCGTTCAGGTATTTAAGGACACTGACCCTCTTGTTTCCCTCAAGAACATAAAACCGGTTCATATATTCATAGGCAATGATGGGATCACTGACGCCCTGTTCCATCTGATAGTCATACAGATGCGACCACTTCATCGCAAATTCTGTATTTTCGTTCATGATCGGCATGAAATTGCGGGCAAACGCGTTCTGCCTGCCGACCGTTTTGGTTCCAACAATGAGCTCGAGGGGAATATCCACAAGACCGAGATCTGTTTCCGTCTGTACCTGAGTGCTGCGCAGGATATCGTCGAGTGCGGGGATATAAGGAAATTCTCCGTTTGCCACGCATGCGCGGTACTCCTTTTCGCCCAGTTTTAATGCCCTGCTGTATTCAGTATCTGCCATATTTCTGAATTACCTCTCCAAATATGTTCTGCTGCCTTCCTGAATGCCCGCTCAAAAAGGCACATTACGCACCAAGACGCTTTGCAACCGCGAGGATAAATCCTTCACTGTCAACGACCGTCGGATCTTTGATCGTAGTGATCAGCGCAAGATCTTTTGTCATGATGCCGCTTTCAATGGTGTCGATCACGGCTTTCTCCAGTGTATCCGCAAAGTTCTGCAGCTCCCGGATGCCATCCAGCTCTCCGCGTTTTCTGAGAGCGCCTGTCCAGGCAAAGATCGTAGCAACGGAATTGGTAGACGTCTTTTCACCTTTCAGATGCCTGTAATAATGTCTCTGTACCGTACCGTGAGCTGCCTCATACTCATAAATGCCTGAGGGCGATACCAGAACAGATGTCATCATTGCCAGCGAACCGAAGGCGGAGGAGATCATATCGCTCATGACATCTCCGTCATAATTCTTGCATGCCCAGATAAATCCTCCTTCAGATTTCATCACCCGGGCGACCGCGTCATCGATCAGTGTATAGAAATACGTGATCCCTGCTTTCTCAAATCTGTCCGCATACTCTTTGTCAAAGATCTCCTGGAAGATATCCTTGAATGCGTGATCATAGGTCTTGGAGATCGTATCCTTGGAAGAAAACCACAGATCCTGCTTTGTTCC
>CADCOP010000200.1 GCA_902803065.1 uncultured Lachnospiraceae bacterium
TAACAGCCCCGGCTGTCTGTAAAAACGCCGCACAGGATCGTGATCAGGTCGATCAGCCATCCGATCCCGAAGCCTCCGAGTGTGATCAGGTACAGGATTCCCGTTCCGATCTTCCCGACATAAAACCGGTGAACGCCGAGTATTCCCAGGAAAAAGCACAGCAGCAGAGCCGCGGTCCTGCTCTTTGAGGAATACAGGTATCGCCGCCCGGAATCCGCGGTTCCGCTTCCTCCCTTTTTCATGGAAGACAACAGCACACAACCGATGATCAGAACAAGCACGGCCATCGGCCGCAGGCTCTCGATCAATAGTGTAATAAGCAGCGCACCGAAAAATACGGCGATGGACAGATGATAGGCCTTCTTCTGCTCTTTTCTGACCGTCTCCTCCCGGATCTCCCGCTCATGTGCATACTCAAGCTCCCGGAGACGGACCTCCGCCTCCTTCAGCCTGGCCTCATCGATGATCCGGTTCGTAATATGGATGCTTTCATCATCCAGAAGGAGTTTCGCACCGCAGTAGGTGCAGAAGGCCTGCTTTCTGTCTGCGTCCAGTTCCAGCTGCGCACCGCAGTTTGAACAGTTTAATCTGATCAGTTTCATTGACATCTCCTTATGCGCTGCTATCCGCTCAGAGTCCATCTGCATCTCTGCCCCATCATTACTTTTGGCAGAAATGCAAACTGTCTATTGCTATATGCCAACAACAAATATACCCAATTGTAGTACCTGACGTTTTGTTTGTAAACAATACCGGTCTTTACGCATACTCATTTTACATGATTCTCGCTGCGGCCACACGATGTATTGTATTCCTACGATGTATTCCAATGGATATCCAATAACCATCGCCTGTCCTGTTTTTCGGATGCGTCTGACCGGTATGACAAGGCCCCGGCATAAGCCGGGGTCCGTAACATGTGCTTCATTTTGCAGGCCTGCGGCCTGCGTCGTTTCCCTTCTCTCCCGCTCAGCTGACACCAGCCGACACCGTTTCGGGATCCGGGACTGCAGCGGTTATCCTGCCCTGCCGTCACTGTCCGGCATCCGCGGGCCCGCGGTTGATCCGCCTCCGGACGGAGCCGATCGCCCGCTGCGGGCAGACCAGCAGACAGAGGTGGCAGCCCACGCACTTCTTCCCGTTGAGCACCGGCTTGCGGTTTTCGTCCAGCCGGATCGCCTGATGCCCGCCGTCCGCGCAGGAGATCTCGCAGCGGCCGCAGCCGATGCACTTCTCCCGATAGAACTTCGGGAACAGGACCGTGTCGCGCTCCAGCACGTCAGTGGTGTCGCTGACCGTATCCAGTCCGAGGCCGCGGGCCTCCTCCACCGAGGCAAAGCCTTTTTCCGCGAGATACATATTTAATCCCGCTTTCAGGTCCTCGATGATGCGGTAGCCGTACTGCATCACAGCCGTAGTGACCTGTATGCTGCCGGCGCCAAGCATGATGAACTCAAGGGCGTCTTTCCAGGTCTCCACCCCGCCCATGGCACTCAGGTGCATGTCCGAAAGCTCCGGGTTCTGCCCCAGCTCCGCGATAAAGCGGAGCGCGATGGGCTTCACGGCATTTCCGCTGTATCCGCCGACGGCGGATCTGCCATGCACGGCAGGCGCCGATACGTAGGTATGGGGATTCACTCCGATGATGCTCTTGATGGTATTAATGGCTGCGAGTCCGTCCGCGCCGCCCCGTTTTGCCGCCTCAGCCGCGGGGCTCATGACCGCCACGTTCGGCGTGAGCTTGGCAAGGATCGGGATCGAGGTTCCGCGCCGTGCGGCGGCGGTAAAGCGCTCCACCAGCTCCGGCACCTGCCCGATATCGGAACCCAGGCCGCCGTCGGCCATGTTCGGGCAGGAGAAGTTCAGTTCCACCGCGTCCGCGCCGTTCTCTTCACACAGGCGGGCCAGTTCTTCCCACTCCGCGTCATTCTGTCCCATGATGGAAGCCAGGATGAACTTGGTCGGATAGTTCTCCTTCAATTTCCGGAAGATCTCCATATTCTCAGCCACGCTGTGATCGGAGAGCTGCTCGATGTTCTTGAACCCGATGATGCTGCCGTTGTCACCGGTAATGGCGGAAAAGCGCGGAGAGGCTTCATGGATGTCAAAGGAACATACCGTCTTGAAGGCCACTCCGGCCCATCCTGCCTCAAA
>CADCOP010000201.1 GCA_902803065.1 uncultured Lachnospiraceae bacterium
AGGCAGCTGAAACAGCAAAAGACGCTGCTGAAGAAGCAGCTGAGGCTGTTGGCGAGGCAGCTGAAGAAGCAGCAGAAACAGCCGGAGAGGCTGTCGAGGAAGCAGCCGGGGCAGCAGAAGAAACAGCCGGGAAGGCAGCAGAGGCAGTCGAAGAGACAGTAGAAGAGGCAGCAGAGAAAGCGGCAGACGCAGTGGAAGAGGCAGCAGACGCAGTCGATGAAGCGGCAGACGCAGTCGATGAGGCAGCGGAGGAAACTCCGGAAGAGTAAAACCTGAAAAACAACATACATCAGTTGCAGCAGGGCTGCTGCATTAGGCAGGACATCCGCCGTTGTACCCAACGTGTCCGGAAATGCTTAATGCAGCGGCCTCTTTTTTCCAGTATTTCACTTGCCGTTTTCAGGCAACTTCGCTATTATAGAATGAAAGAAAATGAAAGGTCTGATGCCGCAGGCCAGGCCGGGAAAGGACCCATTTTGCCATGGAGGAAATCATACTTGCTTCTGCATCTCCGCGCCGGAGTGAACTGCTTACGCAGATCGGCATCCGCTTCCGCGTGGAGAAAAGTCACGGGGATGAGATCATTACAAAGACCGCTCCGGGAGAGATCGTTGAAGAACTGGCGCTGCAGAAGGCTGCAGAGGTGGCGCAGAGGTTTGACGCAGGCATTATACTTGGCGCGGATACGATCGTCTGGGCAGAAGGAAAGGTGCTGGGGAAGCCAAAGGACCGTCAGGACGCAAAAGAAATGCTCCTTCTTTTGCAGAACAGGGCGCACAGTGTTTTTACAGGTGTGACCCTGATCCGTAAGAGACCCGGAGAAAAGGAGATCATCAGGACATTCCACAGGGAAACCAGAGTGCATGTACATTCGATGTCAGAAGAGGAGATCGAGTCGTATCTGGATACGGGAGACCCCTTTGATAAGGCGGGCAGCTACGGAATCCAGGGACCTTTCGCAGCCTATGTGGATGGAATTGAAGGAGATTACCTGACAGTCGTCGGACTGCCGGTATCAGCCGTCTATCAGGAACTCAGGGCTCTGGAGAGCGGCCGTTAATCAGATTGTTTTGATCACAATTGTATCGGGGAGAGAAAAAATGTTTACAGATGAGCAGCAGACATTATTTAATCAGGCATACACAGCGTATCAGAATTTGATCATTTTTATTGAAAAGACTTCAGAAAAAGGGTCAGGTGATGATCTCAGGTCAGACCTTCAGATACAGGGGATCCTGGCGGACATGGCAAATATCAGCCATGCTTCTCTGCCGGACGATGAGCAGATGTTCATCCGTTCGCTGATCGGAGGAACACAGAAGCTGCAGAAAAAAGTACCCGGGTATCCACAGTTTTTTATGGACATGAATCCATCCTCCTGGAAGGGTATTTCTCCGGTTATGGAAAAGCAGCTGAAAATGCTTCCCGTCTGCCTGCAGCATTGTACGGCACAGGCAAGAGCAGGCAGGGACCCTCAGACAGACCAGGTGATGGTCAACCTGATGATCGTTCTGCAGTCATTCCTTATGCTCTCTGATTTTGAGAAGGCTCATAAGAGGATCGTTCTCGGATCGCTCTGCAGCCGCATGCTTGAATACTGCGAAAACCAGAAACTGCCGCTTTCCGGCCAGGTCAGGGAGATTCTTGAAACGACCGCGAAGGGAGGGGATGCGCAGGCGAAGCTGACCGGTGCTTCCGCGGGCAGCACGCAGAGCCGGAATCCTCTGGACGAGCTGAATGACATGGTGACCGGGATGACAGCAGATCTGCAGCGAAAGACAGCAGAGCTTGAAACGATCACCGGGGCAGGCCGTACGAAAAAGACCATCAGCGAGCTGGTGGGAGATCTGTTCGGCAATCCGGGAGGCACTTCAGAAACAGGAGGGACTTCCGGTAATGAGTCTGCCGGCGGCGATCCGTCTGCGGAAAGATCGGAGGACGCGCCTGCACAGGAGGAAGCATCCGGAAAGGACAAAAACACCGGGGATAAGGAAGAAGGATCAGAAGAGCAGGCAGGGGAAGATGCCATGGATTACAGCGCTGAAGATGTGGACGCGCGCATAGAGAAGATCCTGGAAGACCTGAACCAGTACATCGGCCTTACGACTGTAAAGGCAGAGGTCCGCTCCCTCATCAACATGCAGAAGGTCAACGTCAAGCGCAAGAAGATGGGACTGAAAGAAGCAGATGTATCCAAGCATCTGGTCTTTTCCGGAAATCCCGGAACAGGAAAGACGACCGTCGCCAGGACCCTTGCGCAGGTCTATAAGGAACTGGGAATCTTAAAGACAGGAGAGCTGATCGAGGTCGACAGGTCCGGGCTTGTTGCGGGATATATAGGACAGACAGCTATCAAGACGGCGGAGGTTATTGAAAAGGCCATGGGCGGAGTCCTGTTTGTGGATGAAGCCTACACGCTTTCCGCAAAGAAGGGCGAGAGCGATTACGGACAGGAAGCAATCGATACGATCCTGAAAGCCATGGAGGATAAGAGGGATGAGTTCATCGTGATCGTAGCGGGCTACACGGATCTGATGGAAGAGTTCCTCGATTCCAACCCCGGTCTGAGGAGCCGCTTCAACAAGTTTATCTTCTTCCCGGATTATACGCCGGATGAGCTTTCCGAGATCTTTGCTTTTACCGCAAAGAAGAACGGCTACACAGTCGCAGAGGATGTGCTCGGCCTGGTGAAAAACTATTATGTCATAAAGACTGCTCTGAACGAGCCGAACTTCGCAAACGCGCGTGATGTCCGCAATCTGTTTGAGAAGGCAGTCGCGAGACAGGCAAACCGCCTGGCGGATAAGGACGACTGCACAAGAGAGGACCTCGAAACGATCCTGGCAGAGGATATCTTCCCGAAGGAAGAAGAGGTGCAGACAGACACATCGACAGATGGCGATACATCTGCCGCCGATACATCTGCCCCCGATGCAGAGAGCGGAGCAGACGAGGTACCCTCCGTCAATGCAGAGAGCGGAGCAGACGATACACCCGACGCTGATCCAGAGAGCGAAGCAGACGGTACACCCGACACCGATGAAGAAAGCGGAGCAGGTGAAGAGTAAACAGGAGGAAAAGATGATCGCAACAATCATACGATGGGTCGTTCTGATCATTGTCATGGTCGGAAGCTTTATCATTCTTATGGACAGGAAATAGTATGGATACAGCATCAAAACTGGACGAACTGCAGAAACTTGCAAAAAGAGATGAAAAGGTAAGGGAGGCGCTGCTTGCAACAAGGAATGCGGCGGATCCTCTTTCCGAGTTCTGCCGGAAAGCATGTGACCTTGGATTTGAGCTTTATGTGATGGATCTGGTCAACACAGGTGAAGAGTTCTACGCCTCGATGCGGCGCAGCACCAATGGCGGAGGGGAAAATTCACCGATGCTTGAGGGAGAGGATGATTTTTATGAACTCTTCCTTGCGGGGATATCCTGAACATACAATAATAAGGGCTGAAGCATTTTTCGGATGCTCCGGCCCTTTTGCGATGTGAGATGATCAGAGTTCATTTCATGACAATGAGTTCGTAATCCCTGCTCCCGAGACCGATCTTTTCACCATGCGCGAGAGTTTCCTTCCAGTGGATGGCAGGGTTATTGTCCTTGAAATGATCGCGTTGCCAGTTCCAGCCGG
>CADCOP010000202.1 GCA_902803065.1 uncultured Lachnospiraceae bacterium
CAGCAAAGCTGATCAACGCGATTGGCCCTAAGACCGCGATACCGATCCATTACGGCAGTATCGTGGGAAAAAAGGAAGATGCGGAGATATTCAGGGAACACGTCACAAAAGACATTGCTGTAGAGTTTAAGCTCTGACAGGTATCCCGGCTGCAAGCCTCCTGAGAGCGGGCAGAAGCAGTCCGGGCACTTAAGTTTTTTAAGTTATTGACGGCCCAAAAAGCCGATGTTTAAATATACTTAAGCGGTTAAGCAATTAATCGCTTAAGTATTTTTTGATTCATGGGGATCCGAAGTTCTCAAGAGAGATTTTCAGTTGAGTTTGCAGAAGGATGAGAAGGCTGTATGGGAAGAAAAGTGACCCTTAAGGATATTGCGGACAGAGTCGGTGTATCTACGGCGACAGTTTCCTATGTACTGAACGGAAAAGAACAGTACATTTCGCAGGAGATCAAGGAGCGGATCTTTGCTGCTGTAAAAGAGATGGGCTACTACACCAACATGAACGCGAAATCTCTGGTCTCCAGAAGATCGAGACTGATCGGGATCGTTGTGCCCCAGACCGAAGGCAGGGAGACCCAGCTGTTCGCGAACAATTTCTACAGTGAGATATTAAGCAACGTTGAGTATATAGCCAGAAACAACGGGTATCAGATCATCATATCGGGAATGGATCTGAATGATAATTATCTGCGGATCGCCCATGAGCGCGGACTGGATGGGATCATTGCCATCGGGATCTATCAGAATGAGTTTTTTGACCAGCTGGAGAAAACCGACATACCGATGGTGATCATCGACAGCTACTGCAGGTCGGGAAAGTATCTGAATATCCGTATTGATGACGAGGAAGGCTCGTACACCGCAGCAAAGCATCTGATCGATAAAGGCCACAGGAACATAGGATTTCTTTGCGGGCATATCCAGGAAAACGGAGTTATGCAGAAACGGTATATCGGATACCGGAGGGCTTTGGCTGAGGCGGGTATTGAGCTGGACGAGAGGTTTGTTTTTGAGGGTACGGTAGGGTATCATTCGGGACTGGAACTTTCGGAGCGGATCGCAAAGGAACAGCCGCAGCTGACCGGCGTCGTCTGCTCGGCGGACATTCTGGCAATCGGATTAATGAAAGGACTTGCGCAGCAGAATATACGGGTACCTGAGGACATCTCGGTCATCGGGTTTGACGACCTGGAGATCTGCCAGTATCTGTCCCCGGGGCTCACGACGATCCGCCAGCAGATCGCGTCGAAGGGACAGATCGCCATGGAAAAACTCCTGCAGGCTATTGACAGGCACCTGAATGATCCGGAAGAAGAAGAGAAATTTGAGGATGTCGTACTTCCGGTCGAACTGATCGAAAGAGACAGTGTCCGAGAGGTGAAGAACGGATCAGGAGTGACAGCGCCTGGGAGGTGAAGAACTGATCAGGAGTGACAGCGCCCGGGAGGTGAATCGATGAACAGACCGGAGATCCGCACTGAAGCGGCGGATGGCGGACAAGTGAAAACGCGTATGTATCTGACGGCTGAATATCGGTGCGTGTACGGACTCGGCGAGCGGTTTAACGGCGTCAATCAGATCGGAAAGCATGTTGTCTGCCGGGTGGAGGAGAAGTTCTGCAATCAGGGCGAAGTTTCTTATCTGGTATCCCCGTTCTTTATGACTGATTCGGGCTTCGGCGTGTATATAGAAACGGATGAAGTGACTGAGTTTGATTTCCGGAAGGATGAGATCATCTGCCTGTATCCGTCAGATGCAAAGGTCATTTTATTTTACGGGAGCATGAAGGAGATACTGACGCAGTACATCTCGATGATCGGGCGGCCTGCTGTTCCGCCGGAGTACGCCTTCGGCATATGGGTATCCGCAAACGGATGGAGCTGTGAGCGTGATGTATACAAAACGGTGGAATGTCTTGAGAAAAAACGGTTTCCCGCCTCCGTCATGGTTCTGGAGGCGTGGTCGGATGAGGCAACATTCTATATTTTTAACGGCGCGGAATATGAGCCCCGCGAAGACGGTGGCATTTTCAGATACGAGGACTTTGATTTTTCAAAGAGCGTATACTGGACAGATCCGAAGGGCATGATCGATGCGCTGCATGAAAAACAGATCCGGCTGGTCCTGTGGCAGATCCCAGTCTATAAAAAGATGGATGCCGGGGAAGAGGAAAACATACAGCATGAGAATGACACGCAGGAAGCTCTGCGCAGAGGCCTGTGCGTAATGAATAAAGACGGGACTCCTTACAGGATACCGGAGGGACACTGGTTCGCCGGATCGCTCCTGCCGGATTTTTCAAATCCGGAAACGAAAGAGAGCTGGTTTGCGAGCCGCAGGTACCTGCTGGATATCGGCGTGGACGGCTTTAAGACAGACGGAGGAGAATTCATATGCTCTGAGGATGTTCGTTTCCATGACGGAACAGAGGGAAACGCCTGCATCAACCGGTACTCCCAGGATTACCTGGACGCGTATACGGATTTTATCTCCGGAGAGCAGGTCATGTTCAGCCGTGCCGGTTACAGCCGGTCCGCCGCGACGCCGATTCACTGGGCAGGGGACCACATGTCAACCAACGACGAACTGAAAAATGTTCTGTCCGCCGGATTATCTGCCGCCATGTCAGGGATATTTTTCTGGTCCTTCGATATCGGCGGATTTGCCGGAGAACTTCCTTCGATGGATCTGTACCGCAGGTCTACTGCCATGGCCGTGTTTACGCCTGTTATGCAGTGGCATTCGGAACCGGTGGGCGGTCAGTTTAAGGAGATCGCGGCGAATGAGGTACTGCAGAATGAGCGAAGTCCGTGGAACATAGCCCAGGCAAATCATTCGCCCGGGTTTGAGAAGGAGATGCGTTACTGGCACTGGCTCAGGATGAACCTGCTGCCTTATATTTACGATACGGCTCGCAGCTGCGCCGAAAGGTGCCGGCCGATGATGCGGCCCCTCGGGTATGAATGGCAGAAGGATGAGCGGGCCGTGAAGATGGAAGATGAATACTTATTCGGGGACAGCTTGCTGGTCGCCCCACTCCTTGAGGAGAATGAGACCGAAAGAGAGGTATATCTGCCGGATGGAGAATGGTATGGACTGTTCTCCGGCATCAGATATAAAGGCTTACAGGAGATCAGATCGAAGGAATCATTTCCGGTTTATCTGCGCGGCGGATACGGGATCCGACTGGCCAGGGATCCTGATGTCCGCGCCGGTGAGCCGATGGAACTTCAAAACATGCATGAGCAGCTGCTGATTGCCGGGGAGGAGGGATCGTATCAGCTGCCGTCCGGTACGGGAAAGATCGTATGGAAGGATGGCGGTATTATTTTCAATAATACAAACATAACGGATGTACGTTCGATTACAGAAAAAGAGCATTTATAGGGTTATTATAGGTTTATAGGAGGATGAGTATGAAAAAGCAGATGATCACAGCGCTTGCCGGCAGCATGCTTCTGGCGGCCGGACTGGCAATAACAGCCTGTGCAGACCCCGTAACCGTTAAATACGCGAACTTTAATTCTTCCGGAGGAAATGAAGCAACGCTGGAAGCCATGTATGAGGCTTTCCATGAAGAATATCCGGATATCACAGTTGATATCGAAACAATTGCATATGATGATTATTTTACAACGATGCAGACCAGGATCGCCGGAGGTACCGGACCGGACTGCTTTGAGATGAATATTGAAAACTTCGGAGCATATGCTTCCAAGGGGATCCTTGCTCCCATCGAGAATCTTGAAACTGACGCTGTAAACGAGACGGCTCTGGCTGCCTTTGCATATGACGGCGTGCAGTATGCTGTGCCGGAGAATTTCTCTACCGTTATTCTCGTATACAACAAGGATCTGTTTGACCAGGCCGGCCTGGATTATCCGACATCCGAATGGACCAGGGAGGATGTGGACGCAGCAGCGCAGGCCATCCGGGCGCTGGGAGATGACATATTCGGCATCTATCAGCCGGTCACCTACAATGAGTTCTATAAAGTTGCTGCCCAATACGGCGGAAATCTTCTGAACGAAGACAGGACAGAGTTTACTATCAATTCTGAAGCAAATGTAACTGCATTGCAGAGCATGGCTGACCGGGTACAGAAGACGAATGTCCAGCCGACCGAAGAACAGATGGGCGGCATGGGCGACTGGGACCTGTTTGAGAGCGGCCGCCTGGGCATGATTCCGACGGGAACCTGGTGCTTCAATACATTTACGGATGCCTGTGATTTCGCATGGGACATCTGCGTAGAGCCCGGACAGACGCAGAAGGCAACGCATTTCTTCGCCAACGCTATGGTCATCAATAAAGACGCGGACGATGCCGTAAAGGAAGCAGCCCAGACATGGATCACCTGGCTCGCTTCCAGTCCGAAGGCAGCGCAGATCCGTCTGGACGCAGGCTGGGATCTTCCGGCACTGAAGGATATGGATGCTCTTTCCAGCTACCTTGAGATCACGCCGCCTGACAACAGGACCGCAGTGTTTGAGTCTCTTGACAGCCTCGTCCTTCCGCCGGTCATCAATGACTACAGCCAGATGTCTGATATCATTACCAAATATGTCGGCATGGCAGCGCGCGGCGAACTGACGGCGCAGGAGGCTCTCGACCAGGCACAGGGCGAGTGTGAAACCGCGATCACCCTGGGATGAGATAAATACCTGATATGAATTATGAAAGCTGCTGCCTGGTGCATAACACAACACATCCGGCGGCAGCTTTTACCATATGAGGATAGAGAGAAGACTATGAATTACGGGAAGAAATCAAAAAAACTTCTGCAGGCGATACCGTTTATGCTGCCCTGCATGATCGGCATGGTCATCTTCGGACTGCTGCCCGTATGCATGGCCATGGGCCTGAGTTTTACCGACTGGAGCGGACTGGAAAAATTTGGCTTAACTACGATCTCTGACAACTGGGTCGGACTGAAAAACTACGGGGCGATACTCAGAGGGAAAGAGTTCCGGGCAACCCTGGGCCATGTCCTTTACTTTGTGGTACTTTATATCCCGCTCGCGTTTATCAGTTCGCTGGGGATCGCGCTGATCCTGAATACGGACCGGAAGGGAACCGGAATCCTCAGGGTGCTCTGCTACATTCCGGTACTGACCTCATGGGTGGCTGCGAGCCTGATATGGAAATGGGTATTAAGCTCCCAGTACGGTATATTAAATGCGGCACTGTCCGTCGTGGGAATACAGGGACCTGACTGGCTGACAAATAAATTCTGGGCTATGCCGGGCATTGTCCTCGCTTCGGTCTGGAAGGATATGGGATTTTTCGGCTTGTATATGTTCGGAGGCCTGCGGGGGATCGATCCGACGTATTATGAAGCAGCGAGAGCAGACGGAGCAGGAAAGTGGACCATACTGACAAAGATCACGCTGCCGCTGCTGTCTCCGACATTGTTCTACTGCCTGATCATGGCGCTGATCAATTCCTTCCAGCTGTTCCCCCAGGTCCAGATCATGACGGAGGGAGGACCCTCGGGGGCAACGCAGGTCATGGTAGAACGGATCTACACATACGCCTTCAGCTATTTCAAAATGGGATACGCATCCGCGTATTCCTGGCTTCTGTTTGCGATCATTTTCGTTCTGACACTCGTACAGTTAAAGGTACAGAAAGCGTGGGTGCATTATGAATCATAAAAATATTGCAAGCCAGGATACACCGGTGAACAGGAAAAACAACCGGCGGATGGCAGGAATACTGTTTTACCTGGGTGCGCTCCTGATCACGATCATTGTGACTGTGCCTTTATACTGGATGATCATAACCTCCCTGAAATCCAAGGGAGCGCTGATGGCGCTGCCGATCCAGTGGTTTCCGAAGGAGCCGTCGCTGAAGGCGTACCGTAAGGTCTTTACGATATTCCCCTTTCTGAGAGCGATCCTGAACAGCATGCTGATCTCTGTCCTGTACACACTGATCACGGTGCTGTCCGCTTCCATGGCTGCCTTTGCCATTACGAAGATCCGCTTCCCGGGCGCCGGTTTTGTGTTCGGCTTGTTTCTTGCATCCATGATGATACCGACGCAGATCACGATGATTCCCTTATTCATCATCATGAGCAGGCTCTCGCTGGTCAATACGTATACCAGCGTGATCGGGCCATCGCTGTTCCGGGCATTCGGAGTATTTCTTCTGGTCCAGAACATGCGCTCGCTCCCGGACACTTACATGGAGGCAGCGCTGATCGACGGGGCGGGACTTGCAAAAGTGTACAGCCGTGTGATCATGCCCATGCTCAAGCCGGCGCTGGCTACGCTTACCATATCGACATTCATGGAAGCGTGGAATGATTATCTCTGGCCGCTGGTCATGCTCTCGGATAAGAAGAAAATGACACTGACGATCGCCTTAAAAACATTGAACGGGCAGTACGGAACCGAGTATAATGTACTGATGGCGGGCAGTCTGATCTCTATGATTCCGATCATACTCGTCTATATCGCAGCACAGACACAGATGAAGCAGGGCATTACGCTGGGAGGAGTGAAGGGCTGATGATCCGGTACTATA
>CADCOP010000203.1 GCA_902803065.1 uncultured Lachnospiraceae bacterium
CATGTCCCTGATGTCTCATTTTGTCTTCAGGTATTTCCGGATCGCGGCGAACAGGCCGAGCAGGATCAGGATGCCGAGGACTGCGTCGATGGCGATGGCTGCTTTTTTCCATGTGACCATGCCGCTCTTGCGGTGGGCTTCGTCGTAGATCCAGCTGTTGGCGGTGGTGTACAGGATGTTGTGGGATGCCTGGCGCATGTACTGTACGTTGGAGGCTGCGCTGCGGTCTGTTACCTGGTTCGGGCCGCCTTCGAAGGTGGAGAGCATGGCGTCTACACCGTTGGCAAGCGCCATGTCGGCGTTCATGAATCCGTGGCCGTTGTTGCGGAAGAAGTCGGATACGATGAAGCCTCTGAAGCCCCATTCTCCGCGGAGGATGTCGTTGTTCAGCGCGCTGATCTCGCCGACCCACTTGTTACCTAGGAATGCCCAGGATTCCATGGCTGCATTTGCGCCGCCCTTCTTGACTGCGATCTCGAACGGTTTGAGATAGATCTCTCTCATGGACTGTTCGGTTGCCCATGCGCAGACCATCTTTCCGTTTGCGTCGTACATGGCGAAATGCTTGATGGTGGAGTATACGCCCTTGCTCCATGCTCCGGCGACTGCGTCAGCGGCCATATAACCTGCGAGGACGCCGTCTTCGGAGAAGTACTCGTAGTTTCTTGCGGTGAATGCGCTTCTGTGCGTGTTCATTCCGGGTGCGTACCAGCCGGTGATGTTCATCTCCAGGCAGGTCTGGCCCATGGTCTCACCCCATTTTGTTGCCAGATCGTGGCTCCAGGTGCAGGTGATGACGACTTCGATCGGGAAGCCGATACTTCCGGATCCGGTGAAGTTGTTGTTGATGGCTGCGGGGCCGTCGGCGTCGACATTCTGTACTTTGTCGATGGACGGGATCGCCGGTGTCTGGTAGCCGGAGAGTGCGATCATGCCTGCCATCTCATCTACGGTCAGCTGATCCAGGAGCTGTTCCCACTTCGGATCGTCATATTCCAGTCCGCGAAGGTCATAGATCTTCAGGTTTCCGGATGCTCCGGTCACCGGCATTTCCGCGTTCGGATCCACGTATGCCATCGGATCATAGTTGGCGTTGAGGTGGTAGCCTTCGGCGTATTCCTCCGGCATGTTCAGGTCTGCGGGAGCTGCGGTTGCTTCGTCATAGTTTGCGAAATGGTCTGCTCTGGACAGGAAGACGATCTCGCCCTGGGCGTCCTGCAGACGGTTGACTGCCGCTGCATCGTCACTGGGACGGGGATTGTTTTCGTCGTAGATGACGTCGTCGGCCTGCTTCAGAACTTTGCTGTCTAAGATGTTGTGTGAGTCGCTGCGGATGCTGAGCTCATAATCGCCTTTTTCCAGGACATAGCAGCCATGGCCTTTTTCATCGTAGGAAGAAAGTTCCTCGAGCTCAAATGCGATGTCGATGGTCTGAGACTGTCCGGGCTCGATCATGTCTGTCTTGTCAAAGCAGATCAGGTTGGCGGCTGCCTTCTCAATGCCGCCGTTTGTGTAGGGCGGATTGGAGTAAACTTCAACGACATCCTTGCCGGCGCGGCTTCCCGTGTTGGTTACCGTGACCTGGAAAGAGACTGTAGTGCCGTTAAGCTCCGGCTCAGTCATAGTCTGCTCAAAGGTGGTGTAGGAGAGACCGTAACCGAAGGGATACTGTACGACCTTATCGTAATCGATGATGCCTTCCGCATCTGCTGTTTCGTAGAATTTGTAACCTACGTAAATGTTTTCCACATAATTAATGAATGCAGGAGAGTAATTTGTGGGAACGCCAGCGTTCATTCCCTCAACCGTCATGTCCACAAGGTTGGCATAATCTGTTTTCTCCGCGTTGTTGTAATACGGAGCGCTGTCGATATCATAGACAAAGGTATCGTTGGTCTTTCCGGAAGGATTGACTGTGCCGCGAAGGATCTCGCCGAGGGCGGTAAATCCGACATTGCCCGGACCCGGAGCCCATACAACGGATTTGATCTGATCATATTCTTCGGCAAAACCCAGCTCAAAGGCGTAAGCGCCGTTGTAGACCAGGATGACCTTATCGAAATTGCTGCACACCAGATCGATCATGTCACGCTCTGTTTTGTCCAGCTGCAGGTAATGTTCGCCTGCCTCGAAATCATTGTACTGGTCTGAATTGTTGTCGAAAGTCGCCTGAGACATATCCTGCGGGATGTCATTGTGGCCTTCGCCAGCCATACGGGAGATCACGACGACAGCCGTATCGGAGAAGGATTTGGCATTATCCATCAGATCCTGGCTGTAATTGGCAACCGGTACTTCGGGCAGGTTCCAGTTCTGCGCCGTGATGGAAACAGCCGCGCGGTTCTCAGCATATGCTTTGTAGAAATCAAACAGCTCTTCGTTGACGGAGAAGCCTGCCTGCTCCAGACCCTGACGGAGGCTTACGATCGGGAAGAGGGCGTTGATGCCGCCGGAGCCCGCGCCGCCGTAGACCGGATTGGTGGAAGACCAGCCGAACAGGTTCAGCTTGTCTGTATCTTCCATGGGCAGAAGCTCATCTTCGTTCTGCAGAAGGACAAAGCCTTCTCTGGCAACATCGAGAGCGACCTGCTCAGCCTCGGTAGTTGTTGCTTCAGTAACCTGGCCGTTTCCGGTAGCCAGTGTGAGCAGTGTTTCCATGGGCCCAAAGCAGATGGAATTAACAACAACGGCAATGCCTGCAAGAAACGCAAGCCATGTGCCCTTCCGGATCAGCTTTTTGAGCGCGGAGGGGAGTTTTTTCACAAGGATGGTGATGAGCAGCGCTGCGACAAGCATTACTGCCATGGCGATAAAGTAGGGTTTCAATCCCTGCAGAACGCCGATGAGATCTTCCATTTCAAAAGAAATCATGTTTTTCCCTTTCCGGAGCGGCGGGGCTCCAATGATTATTTTATGTATCTGAAATATACTTAAAATTTCATAAAAGTACCATGACAGTATTTGCAAAATGGTATAATCATAGACAGTTATAGAAAAAGTGTTCAGCAAGGAGTCCTGTGTAATGAAGGCAAAAATAGATCGGCGTTCGCAATATACCAGAAATGCGATCAAGGATGCATTTCTTGCATTGCTTGAAAAAAACCATTTCGACAGCATCTCAGTCGCTGCAGTATGCCGGGAGGCAGATGTGGGGCGCAGCACCTTTTACAGCCATTATGATACGCTGATGGATGTGATCGATGAATTGGCAGACGATGCAATCCAGGCAACGGTCCGCCCGGAAGGGAATCCCTTTGATTCCATTCATGAGCTTGCAGCCCTTCTGCAGAAAGATACCAGAGAAACAGATGAACTGAACAGCCTGATGCTCCGTCTGCCCGTATGTCAGCGGGTTGCGGATGATCCGAAATACAGACCGCTCTTCAGGGATCCATTCATTTCGGATTATCTGCTGATGCAGATTTACCGGCGTGAAAAAAAGCATATGCTGCCTTACCTGCTGAAACAGGGACTGTCTGAAGCAGAGGCATCTGCACTTTTTCTGTTCCTCGTTTCAGGCGCATTCGCAGTCAACAGGGACTATGACTGGCAGAAGGATGACGCATGGATTCGTACGCAGCGAGTCCTGATGACTTTTGTAGATGGGGGATATAAGGCAATCAATCATTCAGAGAAGCGCACTTTATCATAGTGGGGAAGAAATAGAACACGATTTGCTGATCAGCTTCAGTTCCTTCATAATGATGATCGCATGGTATTTTGCAACAGCTCTGGCAGAACAATATGAATCTGTCTTGCCGTATCTGGAAGGAAAACGACTGAGTGACTGGGTACATATCAAGACAA
>CADCOP010000204.1 GCA_902803065.1 uncultured Lachnospiraceae bacterium
ATATTTAAAAAGAGGTATTGATAACATCAATGGGACCTGCATCCTGATCCTGCCTGTCAGACCGGAGGCTGCTATCCTCCTGCCGGATACAGACGGGACCGGCGTTCTCATCCCGGCAGTCTGTTTTGCTGCTATCGGACCGCTGGACGCGGTACTCATAACTGTCTTCAGGATCGGTATGTACTAAAAGATAAATCTGATGACTGACGCCCATATTGCTTTCGCCTCCTTATGATCAGGGATTCCGGATTTCATCGTAATAGGAAGACGCGGAGCGGGAGAGGGCGCGTATCGGATGTTCCTGTTAATCCTTTTCTACCCGGCGGGGCACGGGCAGTTCTGTAATATCGGGTGGTTCTGTAACTAAATTATACAAAGGCTTATATATTGAATCAAATATGACTCATATACGCTTTTCATAGGAAGAGCCTATGAATATTCAGTCCGGGAACGACGGCAGTTCATTGTTCCTGGGGTAGCGCAGAACGAATTGCATGAAACGTTCCGCGGCAGGTCCGTGCTTCCGGTTGGCCCGCATGGCCAGATACATTTTTCGTTCCAGTCTCATTTCCGGCAGGCGGATGACTTTGATGCTCGGATCCCGGATTTCGTCGGTCATGGCCACAAAGGCCCATCCCAGGCCCCTGGACACCAGCCCTTTTATATGAACTGCGGAAGAGTGGCTGATGATGGGAGGATGTCCTCCGTGCCGGTACCAGAAATCCTGCAGCTGATAATACATGGGAGAGTTGGTCCGGTAGGTGATACAGGGACTCTCCAGAAGATCCCGCAGGGAAACCTGTTCTTTCTGTGCCAGCGGGCTGTTCGCAGCTGTGATCAGTACGATGGGAAGACTGAAGATCGGATAGAGAATCAGATCTTCGGTCTCTTCCGTGTTTCTGGAACAGAAACCGAAGTCGATCTCGTCATTGCGCAGTTCCCGGAAGATCTTGGAAGTACCGGCCACGTCGGATTCGATTCGGACATCTTTGTTCTCCGGATGCTGCATAAAATCACAGATCAGGTCCGGGATATAGTCTTCCGGCATAGGCTCCGTATGGGCAAAACGGATGAGTCCTTTGTTGGCCTGATAGATATTCACGGCCGCGTTCTCAGCTTTCCGCTGGGCATCCACTACGGAACGGGCATACCGGTAGAATTCTTCTCCTTCCCGGGTCAGAGCGATCCTCCGGCCTGTCTTTTCAAACAAGGGAAATCCCAGGTCATCTTCCAGTTTGTGCAGGGACTGGGTCAGGCTGGGCTGGGCAATCATCAGTTCCTTTGCCGCTTCCGTCAGATGGCCCCGATCTGCTACTTTTACAAAATATATCAGCTGTGAAAGTGTCATAGATGCCCCTTTCTGTCTCTGTCTGCAAATACTTCAAATCATAACTGCTTTCATTATACATGGTTGCGGAATCCGGGTGTAAATTCCCGTGAAAAGAATGTCTGAATGTTCAGGCACCGGGAAATGCCGGAAAGAACCAGAAAATGCCGGAAACACCGGGAGGTGCCGGACAGAACCGGAAAATGCCGACAGAACCAGGAGGTGCCGGACAGAACCGGGAAATGCCGGACAGAACCGGGAAATACCGGACAGAACCGGAAAATGCCGGACAGAACCGGGAAATGCCGGAAACACCGGGAAGGGACGTCCCGCAGCCGCGGAACGCCCCCTCCTCTGGTGCATTTATGCAGTAAAAGAGCTATGAGTCTGAATTGGGATGTCTATAGCAGGATGCCTTAATCAAAATGTCCAAATCAGATAACCCGTTTCAGATTATTTCTGTCAGCTGCAAAGATTACAGGATATATTTGCCGTACATAGCATCCTGCTCTTTTCTCAGCTTGTAGATCAGGGTGTTCTTATCCAGCTCGACCATATCGTAGGTGATCAGTGTGCCCTTCTTGACATCGCACTTCATAACAGCGTTGCTGTTGATCAGGCCGAAAGGTACATAACCCTTCTCGGTCGCTTCCTTCTCGGTGCAGATGGAGCCGTGAGTGGTGTAGCCGCCGATACCGTCGATCTTCTGGCCCTTCTTGAGGTCGATCTTGGCTCTTGTGATACACTCTGCTACCAGACCGTCTTTGGCTACGCAGGTCTTCTCACCGTCGATGACAGCCTTGGCAACTGTAAGAGGAGTCTCCAGGTTGCAGAGGTGATAAGGACGATACAGGGTCCAAAGGGGGCCGGGGCCCATGCTGTGATACTGCAGCTGGTAAGCGATCTCTTCGTTATCGGTGGAAACTGTTACGAAGACACCGGGAGCGATGCCGTTGACATATTCAACTACGCCGTGCTTGTTCAGGATACCGCCGTCTTTCTTCAGCTTGAAGATCTCGTTCAGTTCCTTGACACCTTCTGTGCCGGGAGCAGTCTTGGGGCCGTGTCCGCCGATGACATCCGGTACCAGGCCGGTGTAGTTGCACATAGCGGTCATCTCAACCATGGTCTTGGTGCCATCCTTGAATGCGCAGAGCATTCTGGGGCTCATCTTGCGGCGGGTTGCCTCTTCGAGAACTGTGTCGGGGTTGCAGTCATAGTCCAGCTTGTTGTTCTTGCCCTTGCCCATGACTTCAACAGTCAGGCCCATGGCCTTGGCGAAGCAGTAGAGCTCCATAACAGCACCGGGCTCATCGCCTGCGGAACCGGTATAGATTACGCCGTGATCCTTAGCGAACTTGTCAAGGTAAGGTCCAATAACAACGTCGGTCTCAACGTTGAGCATGACTACGTGCTTGCCGTTCTTCATGGCATCGGTAGCAACCTTGGCGCCTACATCCGGCACACCGGTAGCGTCGATCGCGCACTCAACGAGGGCTGCCTGGGATACGAAATCCGCGTTATCGCAGGCTACATACTTGCCGGCTTCGATGCCTTTGTTGGCTTCGTCCAGGGTCTTCGCAACTACGATGTCCTCATCCTTGACGCCTGCATACTTGAATGCATGGACGGCGTTCTCAACCTTGATGTCGGAAACGATGGCGGGAGTAATACCCTTCATCAGAACCATCTGTGTGACCATGCCGCGTCCCATCTGGCCCGCACCTACGATACCTGTACGGATGATCTTGCCTTCTTTTTCTCTCTGCTCAAGCTTCCAGTTCATATTTAACATGATTCAATCCTCCTGTTTTTGTGAATCAACAACTGTTTTTTTGTGTTTTTACTAATCCTTGAATAAACGGATTTTCTGTCTGTTTTACCTTTACTTTCTGTACGGTCCTGCGGGTGGCTGCGGGATCAGAAGATCTCGATGACGTCGCCTGCCTTCAGGCTGGCCTGTGTAAGAGCCGGTCCCTCGAGCATGATGCAGCCGGGGCGGTAAGCTTCTTTGCCGCCGCCGAAAGCCAGAGTGCAGTGGCCCAGGGTCGCCAGGGTGTGGGGGGCTTCGGTACCTACTGCCGTGATCTTATAGATGTTGGATCCCAGCTTTAAGGTATCGCCCGCCGCGGGAGTTTCTTTCAGCTCTGCTTTGGTATGCAGGATGGAAAGCTCTGCCAGCTCCGGCGGCGCATCCTCATTGAAGATGATGACGAAGTTAAGGTCGATCTCGGGGCTGAGGAACTCGAACGCCTCAGGTCCGAAACCTGTGATTTTTGCGCTGTACTTCATGTTGTTACCCTCTTTCGTTATGAATGAATGCGGTTGACGGTGCAAAAAGTGACTTTAAAACTTACGATCAATAGAGGCCGATGCTGAAAGCGAAGGCAATCAGGACTGCCAGGGGGCCTGTCACGATCCTGGAGAAGAGGACCGCGGGAACGCCCATCTCGATGGTCTCGGGCTC
>CADCOP010000205.1 GCA_902803065.1 uncultured Lachnospiraceae bacterium
GCAGGAAGCCTTTTCGTAAATGCAGATGATTGCTTGTTTAGATATACTTACCCGGCATAGCCCATAAATATTCTCGGCAGGAACAGTACCACATCCGGGAAGTAGGTGATGATCACCAGAACGACCAGCATGGTAAAGAGCGCAGGCCAGATCTCCTTGATGACATCCTTCAGAGGCGTTCCGGAAATTCCGCTTGTAATAAAGAGCAGCATTCCGAATGGCGGCGTCGAAAGACCGATCATCATGTTGAAGATGACGACCAGGCCGAAATGCACCAGGTCGATGCCGAACTGCTTGGCGAGCGGCAGAACGATGGGGATGAATACCACCTGAATGACGGAGGTGTCAATAAACATGCCCAGGATCAGGATGGAGATGTTAACGATCAGCAAAAAGACATACTTGTTGTCGGTAAAGCTTGTGATGAACATGCCGACCGTTGCCGCCAGGTGCTCCTTCGCGACAATGTAGGAGATGGTTGTCGCCGCGCCGATCATGATCGATACGGAGCCGGTTCCCTTGACTGTATCCACCAGAACCTGCAGAAATCCTTTCCAGGATAAAACGCGGTAGGCGACCACAGAGATCACGAGAGCGTAAAGTCCGGCTACGGCTCCCGCTTCTGTGGGCGTCATGATACCGGTATAGATGCCGACCAGAAGGATCACAGGCGTCAGGATGGCAGGAATCGCATTGAAGGTATAGCGAAGGAAATCGCCCAGGCTTACCTTTTCACTGCGGGGATAATTGCGCTTATTGGCAAAGATCGCCACATATACCATCAGTGCCAGAGCCAGAAGCACGCCCGGTACCATGCCGCCCATGAACAGGGCGCCGACAGATGCTCCCGAAAGCATGGAGTAGATGACCATGGGGATGCTCGGCGGGAAGATCGGGCCGATCGTTGCGGAAGCTGCAGTAATAGCGCAGGAGAAACCATCATCATAACCTTCGGCGCGCATGGCGTCGATCTCCATCTTGCCAAGACCGGAAGCATCGGCGATCGCGGATCCGGTCATGCCGGAGAATACCAGGGATGCCAGTACGTTGACGTGTCCAAGGCCGCCCTTAAATCTGCCTACAAAACCCTTGGCGAAGCCGAAGACTTTATCTGTGACCTGCCCGCTGTTCATGACATTTGCGGCAAAGATAAAGAGCGGAACTGCGATGATCGTGTAATTGGTGTAGAAGGTCTTCAGCGTCTGCTGCGCAACCATCTTTGTATCCGCTATGCTTCCGTTAGTCAGGAAGTAGAATACGCAGGCCGTCATCATTCCCATCGGAATCGGCATACGCAGGATAAACATCAGAATAAACATTAAAAGAAATACCATAAAGGCTGTACTGATCTGCATTATCTGTCACTCTCCTTTTCTGTTTCTTCAGAGAGAGCCATCTCAATTGCCTCCTCTGTCTCGTTCCTTGTGGAATTAAGCATCAGGTCAATGTGCTTCGGGCTGCCGAGAAACGCCATGACCTCTACGTACATGTCATACAGAAAGTACGCGATCATGATAAACATGAAGGGGATAAAGGGCAGATATACGATATTCAGGCCGATCTTGAATACGGAGGTTACCTGCATCTTCATCTGGCTGATAAAGCGGATGGAGGGAACCAGCATGGCTGCAAATGCAATGAACATGAGCAGATTGCCAAGAAAGGCGCAGACAGCTTTCCCCTTAACGCCCAGCTTATCGTAGATCAGTGTGAACGTGACATGAGAGCGGTCGCGGTAGGCAAAACACGCCCCGAAAATAACGAGCCAGAGATAGCACATGACCGTAACCTCATAGGCCCAGGCCAGAGGCTTGTTGAAAAGATATCTTGCCGCGATCTCAGCGACAAAGACAACAAACATGATAAGAAAAGCAGCTACAGGAATATACAGCTCTACGCAGTTGCGCAGAAACCTTCCTGCTTTTTTTAAAGCATCCATTTTCAGTCTCCTTGTAAATCAGCGTACGACAAATAAGCGCATTCAAAACATGCGCGTATATCAGCTGTTATTGCTTTTTTTGTTAACGGGGATCAGGAAAAGGAGACCTGTTTCCGGCCGTCCTGCCGCTGCTGGAAGCGCAGGATATGCCTTTGTGAATATGTAACAGAAATGTCATGCCCCCAGGTCTGACGATGGAAGAGGGAGTGGTGGATGATCAGCAGGCACACCAATAAGAGAGACAGACAGATTCGTCCCTCATTCTCATGATGCTCTCTCTGCATCTGGAAGAAATGCTGTTCCAGCAGATGCATGATATTATTGGAGTGCAGAAACGGAACGATCGGGACAGAATCATTCTGTACCCACAGGGGTATGACCCTTCCGGCTAGGGACGGCTGCGTATCATCCGCCGCGTCTGTCACCGTTTCAAAGAAGCTGCCGCATTTCGCAAATGAATCTGCGGACACGTAAGCTGCATGAAGAAACACAAGCGCCAGCAGGCAGCAAAGAAAGATATGAAGTATATGAAGTTTTTGATCCTTTGCATACGATGCCTTACCTGTGCTGCTCATCACGCCTCCGGGTCTGCTTTTGCCGGAATAATGTGTATGGTCCGGACGCAGACATAAGAAAGTATATCAAAACTGCAGGAAAAGAACAAGCATGCGCAGCCTCCTTGCCACAATTCAGGCGGTGAAATATAATCAGTTTATGAGGAGAAGAAATATCATTCGTCAGCCGGCACCAACATTTCCAGCATCGCATCATGCCGGTATGGGA
>CADCOP010000206.1 GCA_902803065.1 uncultured Lachnospiraceae bacterium
ACAGATAACAGCAACATAAAGTAAGTTTCATGGGCAGGCTGCCGCACGATGGGTGCAGCAGCCTGTTTTCAGAAAGCCGGCAGGCAAAGGCTCCGGCAATAAGGAGGAGTTTCAATGACTAAGAAAAAGCGTGATAACAGAACCGCATTTTTCTTCATACTGCCGTGGATCATCGGTTTCATCTGCTTTACCGTGTTCCCGGTGATCTTCATGGTCCGCACTTCGCTCACGAACGCGAAGATGGTCGGCAAGCCGAAGTTCATCGGAATCGCGAACTACAGAAACATGTTTAAGAGCGCTACCTTCCTCAATTCCCTGAAGGTGACGATCTTCTTTACGATCGTGATGGTTATTGTCACAGCTATATGGGCGATGGTCATGGCTCTGCTTCTGAACCGGAAACAGAAACTGAACGGGATCTTCCAGTTCTGCTATTTCCTTCCGTCCGTTGTTCCTTCTGTCGCGCTTGCGTACGCGTTCAGAACTATTTTCGGAAAAGATGCCGGTCTGCTGAATGGTCTTCTCTCCTTTTTCCGGGGAGAGACCGTTGCCATCAATTGGCTTTACGATAAAAAGACGGTCTACCTTGTTGTTTTCTTTATTACTCTGTTTACCTACAATACCGGTCAGATGATGCTGATCTTCCGGTCCGGCCTGGCAGATGTTCCCGCAGACCTGTATGAGGCAGCTGTTCTTGACGGCGCATCTCCGGCAAAGAAATTCTTTAAGATCACTCTGCCGATGATCTCCCCGCTGGTCCTGTTCAATGCCGTGAACGGATGCATCAGCGCGCTGAACGGATCATTTGCCCTGTTGTTCCCTCTGACGGGCGAGAGCGGTGACCCGAACGGCATGACGCAGGTGCTGAGCCTGCTGATCTATAAAGAGGCGTTCAGCAACATGAAACTGGGTTACGCGAGCGCGCTTTCCGTGATCCTTTTCCTGCTGGCGGCGGCTTTCGGCATCATTATCTTCCTGATTTCCCAGAAAACCGTGTATTACGAGAACTGATGAGGTGACAAAATGGGAGTAAGATCTAAAAAAACAGGTGATGAGATCGTCATGTATATTCTCAAGATCCTGGTGGCGATCCTGATGTTCACGCCGATCATCTGGATCCTGACAGGCGGATTTAAGACGCTGACGGAGTTTACCACATCTTCCAGCATCATCCCTGTGAAGGCGACGCTTGAGAATTACGCATACATTTTCAAACATTCCGCGATCTGGAAATATACGTTCAATACTCTGTTCCTGATGGCTGCGACAACGATCGGGACACTGATTTCATCTTCGCTGGTCGCGTATCCGCTGGCAAGGATGGAATTCACGGGCAAGAATATCGTATTCAGCCTCATCATCGCAACCATGATGATCCCGAACATCGCGCTGATCATTCCGCAGTACATCATGTTCGGAAAGCTTGGATGGCTGGACAGCTATCTGCCCATGATCGTTCCCGCGTGGTTTGCGTATCCGTATAATGTTTTTCTTTTCAGGCAGTATTTCCGTTCTCTTCCGAAGGAACTGGATGAGGCGGCCATTATTGACGGATGCAGTCGGCGGCAGGTATTCTTTAAGGTGATCGTGCCGCTCTCTAAGCCGACCTACGCAACCATTGCGGTCCTCTCGTGCGTTTTCTGGTGGAATGAACTGACACAGCCGGTCTTCTACGTCAATTCTGACCGTTGGAGGACAATGACAATGGCGCTGATGACATCCTACACCTACACGGGTGGAAATACATTTGTCATTAACTGGGCGTCCATTATGGCTGCAGCTACTCTGATGATCATCCCGCCGATGATCCTGTACCTGACAGGCTCACAGTATCTGACCGGAGGCATCAAGACGACAGGACTGAAATAAAGCAGACCTCATGATTGCAGCAGCGCATTGCCAGAGCGGATCTTAGTGGATCTTAGTATCGGAGGGTTAACATGGTTACATTAAGAGATATCGCAAAAGAAGCCGGCGTTACAGCTGCTACCGTTTCATATGTTCTGAATGGTTCAGGAAAGGTCAGTGAAGCGACCAGGGAAAGAGTCCTGAAGATCGCAAAGGAGAAGGGTTACCGTTCCAACGTTCTTGCAAGAAGCCTCAGGAATAATAAGTCCAACCTGATCGGCGTTATTGTTGAGGATGTTCAGGCAAAGATGACGCCGAAGATCATTGACGGCATTAATGCGGCGGCTGAGGAAAAAGGCTATCAGATCCTGCTCAGCAACCTGCGGCTCATGAGCAAGATCGACGCCCAGTTCAGTCATATCTCCGCTTATCAGGAGGACATTGACCATGCTGTACATACTCTGGCCGGAATGCAGGTGGATGGCATCATTTACGTAGGCATGCATGACCGCTGCATCCCCCATGTGCTGGGCGGGATCGAATGCCCGCTGGTATACTGCTACTGTTATACCCAGGGAGAAGGATCCTCCGTCGGGTATGACAATACGGATGTGATGTACAGGCTGACCAGGATGTTCCTGGAGCAGGGGCACAGATCCTTTGGCATTATTGCGGGACGTTCCGACTCGGAGCCGTCCATGAAGCGCCTGCGCGGTATTCAGAAGGCAATGGATGAAGCAGGGATCCGGATCGATGAGAAGATGATCCGCTTCGGAGACTGGCAGTATGAGAAAGCCAGGGAAATAGCCGTAGAGATGCTGTCAGGCAAAGACCGGCCGACGGCAATCATAGCACTGAATGATGAGATGGCTGTCGGCGTGAGAGATGCAGCCATGGAGCTGCAGATCCGGATTCCCGAGGACCTGTCCGTAAGCGGGTTTGACTTCAGCGATGCAGTGCAGTTTGTCACGCCGCACATCACGACGGTCCAGCCGCAGCTCTCCCGGATGGGGCAGAGGGCAATGGAATTAATCCTTAATAAAATAGAGAATGCGGAACAGGAAAATATAACAGTGGTCCTTCCGTCAAAGATCATAGACGGAGACTCTGTATCGGGGCCGTCTGTCTGATCAGGACCATGACAGGGATCGTGGTCGGAAGCGCGGCGGAGTCATGGCAGGATCGTGACGGGACCATGGCCGGGATCGTGATGAGATCGTGACCGTAAGTGTGGCAGAGACCGGAGGGCCCGGGGAAAGGTGAGAGAAATGCAGCAGGATTTATTGACAGGCATTCCGAACAGCAATGTTCATATCGATGATCATTTCTGGAATAATTATATAGGGCTGGTGGATACGGTGATCCTCCCGTTTATGTGGGAGCTGATCAATGACCGCGTGGAAGGCGCCGAGAAGAGCTGGTGCATCCACAACTTCAGGGTGGCGGCCGGCGAGATCCAGGGCGAGCACCGCGGCGCGGTCTTCCAGGATACGGATGTGGCCAAATGGCTTGAGGCGGTTGCGTTTTCTCTTCAGAAAAAGGCGGATCCGAAGCTGGAAGCCCTGGCGGATGAAGCCATCGACCTGATCGGAAGAGCGCAGTGCGAAGACGGCTACCTGGATACATATTTCATTATCACGGGAACACAGAGATGGTCCAACCTGATGGAGGGCCATGAGCTTTACACAGCAGGGCACATGATCGAAGCAGCGGTTGCCTACTACGAGGCGACCGGTAAATCGAAATTTCTCGATATCGTCTGCCGGTTCGCGGACTGCATCGACCGGGCGTTCGGACCGGAAGACGGAAAGATCAAAGGCTATCCGGGACATCCGGAGATCGAGCTGGCTCTTGTGAAGCTCTACCGCGTGACCGGGGAGATGCGATACCTGAAGCTGGCGGAGTTCTTCCTCGCAGAGAGGGGCGCACAGCCGAGCATTTTCGATACACAGGACAACCGTAAGTACGGGAAGTACATCTTCCCCGAATTCAAGGATTTCGATCTGGACTACCTGCAGGCGGATAAGCCGCTTGCGCAGCAGACAGAAGTCGAGGGCCACGCGGTCCGCTCGGGATACCTGTGCAGCGGCATGGCGGATGTGGCTGCGGAGACCGGCAATGAGAGACTGTTTGCCCAGTGCGAGACGTTCTGGAAGGATATGACAGAGCGCAAGATGTATATCACGGGAAGCATCGGTTCCGCATCCTACGGAGAGCGCTTTACGAGCGCGTACGATCTGCCGAATGACACGAACTATTCGGAAAGCTGCGCTTCCATCTCGCTGGCGATGTTCGGAAACCGCATGTTCCGGATGACCCATGACGGAAAGTACATGGACATTGTGGAGAGGGCGCTGTACAACACGGTCCTGGCCGGCATCGCTCTCGACGGAAAGCATTATTTTTATGTAAATCCGCTGGCCGTGGATCCGGCTGCCGCTGAGCATAATCCGACCATGAACCACGTGAAGACCACAAGGCAGCAGTGGTTCGGCGTAGCCTGCTGCCCGCCGAACATCGCGAGGACCCTCGCTTCCATGTCCCAGTATATGTACGCGCTGAGCGAAAACTGTGTGTATGTAAACCTCTATATTCAGAACGAGGCAGACCTCAAGATCGGGGAGACGGAGCTTAAGCTGCGGGTGGAAGCTGATTATCCACAGACCGGAAAGGTCAGGGCCGTTATTTCCGGGATGAAGAAAGCCGGGCAGGCATCGGCAGAGGGTGAAGCGTTCAGCCTGGCGTTCCGTATTCCTGGCGGCGCTGATGAGAAGGTTTCTTACTGTATCAATGGCGAGGCGCGCGAAGGAAAGACAGAGAAAGGATACCTGGTCATTGCCGGAAACTGGAAGAACGGCGATACGGTCGAATTTGAGCTGGATAACGCGTTCCGTTTTGTGTACGCGGATCCGAGAGTCAGCGCGGATGCCGGCAAGACAGCCCTGATGAGGGGGCCCTGGGTCTACTGCCTGGAGGAAGCCGATAACGGAAAGCATCTGGCGGCAGCATTTGCGGATCCCTCTTCAGAGATCACGGAAGTCAGCGTCGATGGACTGCCGGAAGGCGTATCCGGCGCCAGATTTGAAGGATGCAGGCTGAAGATCGATGAGAAAGCTCCTCTGTATTCCTGCAGAAAGCCTGAATGCGAAAAAGCAGTTCTGACGGCAGTACCGTATTGCCTGTGGAATAACAGAGGAAAAGGCGAGATGGAAGTGTGGATGAATTACAGGT
>CADCOP010000207.1 GCA_902803065.1 uncultured Lachnospiraceae bacterium
CGTCCCTGCGGTTCAGGAAATGAGTCAGAATCAGCGTCCCCGTGACTCAGCAGTTCGCGGAATTCCCGCAGCGCATATCGTATCCTTCCGTCCGGACCGATCGTTGTTTCCGCTGCGGAGAGCGCGTTCAGGACAGCTTCCTCCGAGCATTCCGCCGCTGCCGCAAACGCGTCATTCAGACGGTCTTCATTCCAGATCTTCTGCACAAGGACCGTTCTTTCTTCCTCCCGGCGTATGTCATGCGCTGTCGTAAAGCCAATCACGATATCTCCGCTTCCATGCCCCCAGAAGCTTCCGCACCTTGCCAGTCCGACTCCGCATCTTTTCACTACTCTTCCAAGCTGCCGCGACGAGAGCGGAAGATCACACGCGAGCACCAGGATACAGCTTCCCTCATCGCCTTCCTTCGGGGCCTTCTTCGGCAGGTTCCGGAGCCTCTCTTCGATGGCGGGACCAACATGCCTGCCACAGATGCTCAGTTCACGAAGTTCTCCGTGATTGCAGAGGGCCAGTACTCCAAGCGTAAAGTCACCGTCATCCGTACGGATCCGCCTGCTGGCTGATCCAATGCCGCCTTTCAGGTCATGGCATGTCATGCCGGCACCGGCGCCGGCGCAGCCGCTCTCAAACTCTTCCGACGCGCCATTCAGTGCTTTCATCACCTGCTCATATCCCGCTACTCTCTCCGTGATTGTATTGAGTCCCGCGTCATTGCACTCGCCCACCACGGGGTTAACGCTCCTCAGCTCATACCCGTGCCTGCGGCACTGCTGCGCAGTATATTCAACCAGAGCATCCGACACAAGTCCCACATTCAGTGTATTGGTAAGCGCGATGGGCGTTTCCAGCTGGCCAAGCTCCTGGATCTGAACGATACCGGCGCTCTTGCCATATCCATTCAGTACCCATGCAGCGGCGGTGCATTTATGTTCATAAACATCCTCGCGGGGCACGATCATCGTCACTCCCGTATTATGCTTTTCATCACGCAGCGTCCAGTTGCCGACCTTCACGCCCGGCACATCCGTGATCGAATTACGCGCGCCCGGCTCAAGAAACCCCGGTCTGAACCCCCATTGCCGAATTGTACCGGCACTCATAGCATCCATGACATCACAACCTCCGGTTCTTATCATTTCATTTTTCCTTTATCGTTACAGTAAAAGCATCGGGGGCATATGCCTCTCTTTCATCCCGATGCCGTTTCACTCCGGTACCCCGTACATGCATCGCGATCACCAACCTGCTTTTTATCCCGATGCCATGTTCGCCCTGGTGTGGCCATACCATGCATCGCAATCACCAACTTGCCTTTTATCCCGATGCCATGTTCGCCCTGGTGTGGCCATACCATGCATCGCAATCGCCAACTTGCTTCTCATCCCGATGCCGTTTCACAAAAAGCAAAAATTTGACAGTGGGGACACACACTTTACTCACTGCCGCTGCCATAGTATACTTGTTGACAAAATGCAGGATCTGTCCTGACACATCAGAAAGAAGGATAATACCATGCCGGATCTGATTCTTTACAACGGAATAATTCACACAATGGACAATTCAGCGGATGCCTCTGCAAATGTTTCTGCCATCGCGATCACTGGACATCAGATATCTGCTGTCGGCACGGATGAGCAGATTCTTCCGCTTGCCGGTTCCGGCAAAGACTGCAGAATCATTGACCTGCAGGGAAAATGCGTCGTCCCGGGATTTACGGATTCCCACTGCCACATACTGCATACCGGGCTGGCTCATCTTCAGGTCCCGCTCGGCGGAGCCCGCTCCGTGGAGGAGATCGTTGAGCTTGTCCGAGAATTTATCGAAAAGTACAGGATCCCGGAGGGTACCTGGGTGCAGGGGACCGGCTATAATCACAACCTGTTTTCGGACAGGCGGCAGCCGACGCGGTATGACCTTGACCGCATTTCCGTCAGCCATCCGATCCTGATCGACCGTGTGTGCGGCCACATCGGCGCGGCAAATACCCTTGCCCTGTCCATCACCGGCTTTGACCGGGATGACCTGCAGATCGAAGGAGGCGGCGGCATACTCCGGGATGAAAGCGGGATTCCCACCGGAGTGATCGTCGAGACTGCGCTGGATATGATCCACAGATGCATTCCCGCGCCTTCTCCGGAACAGGTAAGAAAGGCTATCCTCTCTGTCTTTGAGGAAGCTTCTTCCTATGGTATCACTGCCATGCACTCCGACGACTCATGCGGAGTGGACATCGATACAGTTATGGAAACGTACCGGCAGATGGAGAAAGAAGGCCTCTCAACCGTCCGCGTCTGGGAAGAAGTGGAAACGCCCAGGCCAGCCCACCTGAAAGCCTTCCTGGAGAAAGGACTGCGCACCGGGAGCGGCAGCCGTTTCTTCAAAATCGGAAACATCAAGCTTTTCGCGGATGGTTCCCTCGGCGCGCGCACGGCGCTCATGCGTGAGGATTACTGCGGCTGCCCCGGCGACCGGGGCGTTCAGGTGTATACGGATGAAAACCTCTGCGAGATGGCGCATATGGCGCATGAAGCCGGAATGCAGGTGGCCATCCACGCCATCGGGGATGGTGCGGCTGCTCAATGCGTCAGGGCATTTTCCTTTGCGCACAGCTTTGATGACCGCGATCTCCGTGACAGAATCGTGCACTGCCAGTTCGCGGATGACGAGCTGCTGGACCTTATGGCGGAGAATCATATCTGCGCGGACATTCAGCCTCCCTTTACAGCCACTGACTATCCTATCGTCCGCGACCGGGTCGGCAGCAGGGAAAATGGCAGTTACGCCTGGAGATCCATGCTTCAGCGCGGTATTCCGCTGGGCGGTGGTTCAGATACGCCGGTTGAGCCATTTGATCCCATCTGGGGCATCCACTGTGCCGTCAACCGGACCGACAGAGATGGGAATCCTTCCGGAGGCTGGCATCCCGAAGAAAAACTGACCGCGCTGGAAGCGCTCCGGATCTATACAATGGGAGGCGCGTATCTTTCCATGGAAGAAGATGCGCGCGGCAGCATAGCTCCAGGCAAATACGCGGATCTGGCCGTGCTGGACCGGGATATCCTGGCGGTCCCGCCCGAAAAGATCCGCTTCATCAAAAATGTCATGACCGTCATGGACGGACGAATCGTCTGGTCAGCAGAGAACACCAAGGAGGCCACACACATGTCCGATAAGATCCTGCTCAATGTCCCGCAGATCCTGCAGAACCCTGAACTTCCCAACGGCTGCGAGATCACCAGCTGCTGCGAAGTACTGCAGTTTCTTGGCTATCCGGCTGATAAATGCGATCTTGCCGACCACTATCTGCCGCGCTCTGAAAAATGGTACGGCACCGATCCGGACCAGTTCTATATGGGCGATCCGCATCTGGATGACTCTTCTCCAGAGACAGGCTATTACTGCTTTGCCGGCCCGGTGGTCATCGCCGCGAACAAGTATCTCTCCGAGCGCGGCGACGCTCATTACGCCGTCGATCTGACCGGAGCCTCACAGGAGATGCTCGAGGAGCAGCTTCGCAAAGGCCGCCCGTTCATCTTCTGGGCTTCCCTGCACTTTAAGGACATCCAGTTTGACGAGCGCGGCGCTTATGAGCTGCCGGGAGGCCGCACGCACCGTGTATTTCATCAGCTGCACTGTATGGTCTGCAAGGGAATGGATGACACATCCTTCTATATCGCGGATCCGCTGGATTTCAACACATCCGTTCCAAAAGATATTTTTATGAAGATCTATCACCAGCTCGGCGACAGGGCTGTCGTCATCCTGCCGGCAGGAGAAAAAGTCTGAGCAGTCGGCGCTTATCTAATATTTCTTTATGAATGAAAACCCGGTTCCGATGCGTGCATTTCCATCTGCAGAAAGCCCGGCATCGGGTGCGCTTTCCGAGAAGAATTTCGATGCCCAATAATCTGCTCAGAAAATGAGCTGCATCGAGGTTTTCCTGATGACAATATCCCGATGCCAATAATACTTTTTTTGGCGAAATTCATTCATCGGGAATAATACACATATGGAATCCCGATGCCAGGCTTCTTAATTCAGCCAAAAAAGTACATCGGGATTCCCTCACAATGTCTTTTCCGATGCATCCGGCCAGATATGAGCCTCTCACCGCCACCGATATGAGCCTCTCACCGCCCCGACCAAGCCCGGTTTCAGCCTTTCACCGCCCCTATCCCAGTTAGCGACAGGGATAGTAACAGCGACAGCAGCACAGGCAGCTGCTGCCGTAACAGTAAATCAGCTGAGCAGCTCCAGCGGGATCCGGAAGGCTATGGAGCGTTCCGTGCCCATGCGGTCGAACTGGATCCGGTAGGCGGCTGCCTCCATGTCGGCGCCTGTGATGGTTCCCTCGCCGAAAACGCTGTGCCGGACGCGGCTGCCGGTGGGGAATATCTTTTGCTGCTCATCCTTTAAGTAATGCCTGTCATGAAGGTTCAGGTAGGACCGTACCTCCTGGATCAGCTCCTCCCTGGGCGGATCGGTGACCTCCAGGAGCGAAGGATCAATGTCGAGGAGGAAACGGGACGGATACCTGGGCGAGCCGTCAAATCCGCGGCCTTCGGCCTCTGAGAGGAACAGCCTCTCTTCTGCTCTTGTCATGGCTACGAAAGACAGACGCCTCTCCTCCTCCATGGACTGGAGCGTGCGGACCTTGCGGGATGGCAGAATGCCCTCGTTGAGGCCGCAGAGGAATACACACGGAAATTCCAGTCCCTTGGCGCTGTGGATGGTCATCATCTTGACTTTTCCGGAAGTTTCAGCGGTGTCTGTGTTGGTCGCAAGCGCAACGTAGCGAATGTACTGCTCCAGCGTTCCTTCTTCACCGCAGGTCGTCTCATATTCAAATACCGACTGTTTCAGCTCCGCGAGATTATCCAGCCTTTCCTGGCTGCCTTCTGTGCGGAGCATTTTTTCGTATCCGCTCTGGTCCAGGACGGATGCGAGAAGCTCCGAGATGGGCTGTTTTTCAAAGGTCGCTGCAAACCTGTCGATGAGCGCTATGAATTCCTTTGCTCCCGTGCAGATGAACAGCGAATCATTCAGGTTCTTTTTCAGCGCCGTATACAGGCTGCAGCCATTGGCTGCCGCGTACTCCGTCAGCATCTGAATCCTCTGTTTTCCTATGTTTCTCTTAGGAACGTTGGCGATCCGCAAAAATGACAGGTCATCCTGATACACGATCATGCGCAGATAGGAGAGCGCGTCCTTGATCTCCATGCGGCCGTAGAACGGAACTCCGCTGTAGATCGTGTAGGGAATCTCCTTCTTTACGAACACGTCCTCGATGGAGCGGGTCACGTAGTGGGCCCTGTACAGGATCGCTATATCGTTCAGGGATCTTCCTTCCTTCTCCAGCTCACGTATCTTCCCGGCGATCCACTCTGCTTCCGCCTGCGGCGAGTGCGCGTAGTGGCAGAGCACATTCTGGCCGTCGCCCTTCACAGGCTCCAGTTCTTTTTTGATCCTGTATCGATTTTTATCGATCAGAGAATTGACTGCCCGGATGATCTGAGGCGTTGACCTGTAATTCTGCATCATCATGATCGTCTTCGTACCGGGGAAATGCTCATCGAATTCCATCAGGAAACGGACGCTGGCGCCGCGCCAGGTATAAATCGTCTGATCCGGGTCTCCTACGATGAAAAGATTCCGGTGATACGCGCACAACACCTCCATGAGCTCATACTGAAGAGGATCAATGTCCTGGAACTCATCGATCATGATATATTCAAGCCGCTTCTGCCATTTCAGCCGCACATCCGCGTGCTTCTCGAACACGTAAAGCGTAAATTTGATCAGGTCATTGTAATCCAGGCCGAAGCACTTTTTCTCCTGGTAAAGATATCCGTAGAAGATAATATCCGTCGGTTTCTGCGCGTTCACGTACTTCTGATACAGGACATCCAGGGACATGGTGATCATGTCCTTATAATAATCCGGACGCTCCATGGTCTTCTGGATCTCGATCATGTCCCTTGCCTGGGCAAAGGTCATATCCCGAAGCGTCAGGGACCTCTCCTCATAGATGACCTTCAGCATTGAATCGATGTCTGAATTGTCAAGCACGAGAAAGCTCTTCGGATACTGCACGCAGTGGGAATCCTCCTGAAGCACCGATACGCAGAAGCCGTGAAACGTATTCACGTATCCGGTATCCCTGTCACCGGTCAGGCGGTGGATCCTCTCCCGCATCTCATTGGCCGCCTTATTTGTAAATGTAACGCACAGTATATTCCCGGGCATGATGCCCAGATCATTAACAAGATAAGCAAACCTCCTGGACAGGGCACGTGTCTTTCCCGAACCTGCTCCCGCGATCACCCGTACATATCCTTCGGTTGTCGTCACAGCCTCCAGCTGCGCGCTGTTCAGGCCTTCCAGCGTCTGGTTTTCCATTTCATTCCTGTTCATATCCGCTCTCCCTTTCAGCAAACCCGCTCTACTCAATAAGAATACCATACATTTGCCTCGCGCGAAACCGGACTTTGCAATGCCTGAAAACGCAGGGACCCCCGCGGCACGAGCCGCGGGGGTCCCGAAGCAGACACATTCATCTGCTGTATTGGTACATCCTCAGGATCTCAGCCTTCCAGCATGAAATCGATCAGACGCTCGATGTCTTCCTTCTCATAAGCAACGATCTCCATCTCCGGAATGTCGCCATTGGAAAAGATCTTTGCAAGAGACACATACTGGCTCAGTTTGGATTTCAGGTTCAGGCGGTCGCCCTCACCGGTAACCAGCTCAACCTTGCCCTTGCACTGATCAACACATTTAAAGAAAGCATCTATATCTTTGATATTCTGAATTTTCATGACAATAATCCTCTTTCAAGTTTTATATTTGTTACGCTAACACTATAGTCTCTCGTTATTTAAAAAGCAATCCCATATTTCAATTTCAGCGTTTTGTAAGTATTGCATAAATCTGATTTCTAATTTTGTGCATAATCACCATTCATTCTTTACGGAAAGCTGCCTCCCGATGAAAAACCGGCAAAAGAAAAAGTCTGTGGAAACCACAGACTTTCAAGTAGCGGGAGGGGGACTTGAACCCTCGACACCGCGGGTATGAACCGCGTGCTCTAGCCAGCTGAGCTACCCCGCCATATGTGATTTTATATGGGGCCTACAGGGCTCGAACCTGTGACCCTCTGCTTGTAAGGCAGATGCTCTCCCAGCTGAGCTAAGACCCCAAACCGCAAGCCGTTTTCGCAACTCGCTTTGCCATTATACAATCATGCCCAGGCAAAGTCAAGGGTTTTTTTATCGCATTTCACAGCCTGCGCCGGTACACATCTTCCCAGGCAGTGCAGGCTATGAGTGCATTAATACTGTGCCTGGCTCACTTGACCTTTTTAAGGAACATCATATCTTCCTCTTCTCCGCCTGTCAGCATTGTGTGAAAATCCCGGATCAGCTGGCCGGTGATGTCCGTCGCCTGATACAGGTACCTGTCTGCGCACCACACGTTGCCCTCCCGGACTGCCTTGAAGTTTTTCAGAAGGCTGCTCTTTTCAAACAGCTCCTCCATGGTCGTGACCGGTGAATCGATGCTGGAATTGTAGATCAGGTAATCTGCGTCCACCGCTTCCGCGTAGAATTCTTCCATCGTCATGGAAAAGGATGAATGACTGGTCTCGGATGCGGCAGGGATATCCGAAAGCGCGTATACACCCCCTGCCAGGGCGATCATCTTCGGAATGGAATCACTGCTTCTGCGGACGATGGCGGATCCATCGGAACTGATGTAGAAGAATGCCACCGTCTTCCCTGTGTTCCCGTAATCCGCAAGGTCTGCCAGAACCTGCTCCTGCTCCTCAAAGAAACTGTCCGCGGCGCTCTCATCGCCAAATAGTGCTCCATAGACCCGGACCCACTCAGCTCTTCCGAGGGGATGCTCCTCATAGCTGGACCTGTCAATAAATACGGGAATTCCGAGGTGTTCAAGCATTTCCTGTATCTTGGGAGAATGAAGGATCATGGTGGATTCGACCGCCAGATCGCATCCCTGGCTGATGAGCAGCTCGAAATCCGGAGCGCTGTATTTGCCTGCGTACAGGATATCCCCGCTGCGCATGAGCTCTGCGGCTTCCTCCACATACCAGCCATCCTCCTGCAGACTGGAGAACCTGACAGCAGAGAGCCCGCCGGAAGCCCGCACCAGTGCCATGACCGCTGTCGCTGCCATATACACATGGTCCACCGGCCCTCGGATGATCCGGATGTCCGCGGCGAGTCCGTCCGGAACCTCTTTGCCTTCCGGAATAAGAAGGTACCTTGCGCTGCCGTGTACATCGAACAGCTTATATCCGCCCTCATAACAGAAGATGTCAATGCCCCGGGCATACGAAAAGCCGACCTGGCGTTCAAACGCCAGGCCTTCAATGTCCGGAATCTCAGTTGACAATTCCGCCGGGGCGGCCGCGGAAGGTTCCACTCCGGCCGCTGCTGCCCGCGTGTCTTTCGCTGACATTCCGTACATAATCAGCAGAGCAGCAAAAATAGCAAGTATGATTTCACAGCGGCGATACATGAAATGTCTGTTCACAATGATTTCCCTTATCATCCTCTGCACTGAACTCCAGCAGGCCAGCGCTGTTCAGTGACATCTTACAATTGATTTTCGTATAGATCGTGGAATCCGGCGACAGCGTGATGTCCAGGCGGCCGATCAGCCGCTTATCGGTCACATCCGCGGGATAGTAAGCATCCCCGTATTCCGATTCGAATATCTGGAAGCCGATCACATGCTGCGTATTGCTGATCGGCGAAAGACTCTTATAGCCGACGACCGGGAGTTCCTCTCCTTTGCGAAGCAGGTTAAAGATGACCAGATAATTCGGATCCTTATGGTAATCCTTATATGCCTGCACACCATAGGAAAAATTGCTGATATCCTGCAGAACAGTTCCCGGAGACGTTGTCTCCCCGAGCATGTCAGCGTAGATCGCCGTTCCGTTTACCACGGCATGCTCCGGCTCAAAGATGCGAACATTGCATTCCGGAAAGCTCTCCCGGATCTTTGCGGGCACCTGAAGCATGTTTGAGCTTCCTCCCACGCAGATGATCTCATCGATCTTATGCTTTGCGTAATTCCGGTAGAACACATCCTCCAGGCAGCTGATCGTCTGCATGAGAAGATCCTGGGTGAGTTCTTCAAAAAGCCGGCGGGTGACCATGACGGAAATGATCCTGCCGTTGATCTCGATCCTGGCAAATACTTTATCCCGCGTGTTGTCCGAAAGCTGGTGCTTTGCGTTGATGGCTGCCCTGCGCACCTTTTCCTCATACCCGGGATTTCCTTTGACTATGATGTCAGCCTTCTTCTGGATCTCCGCGGCGAGATACTCCTCCAGCTTTTCATCCCAGTTTCTGCCGCCGATGCGGATCATGGATGAATCGATGACCTCGAACCGCTCGAGCTTTGTGTCATCCGAATGGACGAGAGCCACGTCGCAGGTCCCTCCGCCCAGGTCATATACAAGAATGTTCTTCCCGTTTTCAAGGGACGTGTTGTAATAGGCAAGGGCCGCGGCCACAGGTTCTTTGATGATGTCGCGGACCGGAAGCTTCATGCCCTCCATGCAGCTCACTGCCGCATCATAGATCAGCTTTCTCTCAAGGTAGTCAAACTTCGCAGGTACAGAGATAACAACGCCGCGGATGTTCTCATCGATCGATTTTGTCCGCGCGATCTGCTGCGCTCTCGTGACCAGAGTCCTGTAGATCTCCCGGATGATATCCTGTGCCGCAAATTTCCTTCCGTCAAGCGTATATGAACCCGACAGGTTCATCTTGACTTCGCTGACCAGGTTGGCAGCGCACAGTCCCTGACCGGCGTCAGAGGCATCCTGCCCCACAAGCACGCCGCAGTCCCGGTCATAGTAAAACTCAGACGGTATCCCGTATTCTCCGGGATGCAGCAGCAGAAGGGGCTGATCCAGGTACAGGGTAGCCATCTGTGAAAATGATGTTCCGAAATCTATTCCCAGATACATTTACATCTCTCCCTCATCATCCGGAGTCTCCGGGTTTCTCTGATCATCCGTGCTTCCGGTATTTCCCGCGTCATTCTGATCATCCGCGCTCCCGGTATTTCCCGCGCTCTCCTGATCATCCGCACTCCCGGTATTTCCCGCGCTCTCCTGATCATCCGCGCCGCCGATATGTTCTGCGCTCTCCTGATCATATGTGCCGCCGGCATATCCCGCGCTCTCCTGATCGTTCATATTCCCCGCAGGGTTCTGTGCTTCCGGTTCTTCCTGCGTCCGACGGGCAGCGGCCGGATCCGTCACTGTGACTTTTTCCCTGCGCAGGACCACCGTCTCCCTCCGGAAGCCAAACCGCAGACTTCTCTGCACGATCACATTTCTCGGATCGAACTGCTCTTTCCCGACAGCCTCATGCAGCGCGCCGTTATACGGAGAGCCGGGGTCTGTGATGATGGGTTCTATACCGTATTCTGTCAGATCCTGCGCCACGACCTCCGCCAGGTCAAGCAGGCTCTCTCCGACAGGCATCTCCTCCTGCCCGGAGAGCGATTCAAAGCTGTCCATGGCAAGATCGTACAGTTCCATCAGCTGCATGCTGATCCTCTGGATGAATGAATCCGTCACCTGTTTTTCAATGCCGCGGAGCGCTTCATGCACTCCGGCAAGAGTTTTTCCGGTTTCGAGAAGAGCTTCTGAAATATTCTTCTGCTCCCGCAGGGATGCCGCTCGCTGCTCCGTATCCAGGCGTTCCCGGCCGATTTTCCTCGCATGAGCTGTGGTCCTGGCTGCTTCAAAACCGGCTCTTTCAATGATGGTTTCTGCCTGCAGCCGGGCATGCTGCACGATCTGCTGCGCTTCCTGCTCAGCCGACCGGAGCATCTCCTCCGTTTTTCTGCGCTGCTGTCCGTATTCCTCCTGCATCCGCGCCGCAGATGCAGCCTGGCCTGCTCCGGCCTTCTTAAGGCGTTCTGAGCGCACCCATACGTCCAGGCGCTCCAGGTTCTGGTCCATGCCGTTCCTGCGCGCTCTTGTAGGCTCCATGTTTCTTCCGAAATACTGCTTCATATCCCGGATGTAGAATTCCGGGTCCTTCCCGTACGCGATCAGCGCCGCCAGTTCGACCCAGCCATATGCTTCCATGGGCGAGAGCATGTGGTTTTCCGACTCATATTCTATGGTATAGGCTCTCGGAAAGAAGTCCATGTCCTCCAGGCTGTATCTGCGGCAGAACAGATCCCATACCGTAACCGATCCGTCGATGAGCGGGGAGTATCCGTCCAGCACCAGTTCCCGGAGGATCAGCCTTGCCACGGAAATAAAATCCTCCGATGATACCCTCTCCATTCCGTTCCACTTTTTGATCCTGGCTGTCAGGTTAAGATGCATTTCATACGAAGTGATATTGTTATCTCTCATGATCGTCTCCCTTCCGGCTCCGGTTACAGCCGTATGATCCTGTTTTCCGTGATCCTGATCCTGCCTTCCTTCAGGAGCCTTCCGACCGCGCGCTTGAACGCGTTTTTGCTCAGACCGAACTCTCTCTGTATGATCTCCGGCGAAACTCTGTCATTAAAGGGAAGCACGCCCTCAAATTCATCAATGACCTGCAGGATCATCTCCGCGTCCTCATCCATCTGCAGGTAGGCCTTTTTCCGCGGGCTCAGGTCGAGTTTTCCGTCTTCCTTGACATTCGTCACGCGGGCCTCGATCACGTTCCCGATCACGAAGGTTCCGGCTGCCTCCCTCTTCGGGATCAGCGCTGAATACATATCATCCACGGCAACAAATACGCCGAAATTTTCCGATGTCTCGTAGATGCGTCCCCTGACCTGGTCCCCGATCTGGTAGGGTGACTGTGTTTTCAGATACGGGTACACATTCATGGTCGCGCACAGGCGGCTGCTTTTATCAATGTAGAGCGCAACGAGGCATTCCTGCCCCTCCCTGACTCTGGCTGTCTGCTCATGAAAAGGAAGAAACAGATCCTTCTCAAGTCCCCAGTCAAGAAATGCTCCTATCTTTCCTGTTTCCCTGACCTTCAGCAGCGCCACCTTTCCAAGCGTAATCGCCGGCTCTCTTGTCGTGGCGATCAGTCTGTCCTTCGAATCCTTATAAAGAAATACCCGGATCTCATCTCCGGTCTGCGCCGTATCCGGAACTTCCTTTCCGGGAAGAAGGACCCGCTCCTCACTTTCCCGGTCTTCTGAAAGATATACGCCGAACGCAACCCTTTTTACGATCACCAGTTCCTGTACTTCACCTAATCTCAACATCTGTATTCCTCCTGTCTCTCCGTTCTTTAGTTAATGCGGCGCGGTCCGGCTTCTCAGAATGCCGTATCCGCAAATTTCTTCCATTGGTATTTCTGAAGATCGACCCTTCCTCCCGGGCATGGGATCCCATCATTTTCCAGAAGCTCGATCTGCCGGTTGCCTCCGCCGAACGCAAACGCGGACGAGACCTCCCCGCTGCGGTTAACGACCCTGTAGCACGGGATACCGTCCGGATCCGGGTTAACATGCAGCGCAAAACCGACCACTCTCGACCAGCGCCGGTTTCCCGCCAGCGCGGCAATCTGTCCGTAGGTCGCTACAGTGCCTCTCGGAATCTGACGAACAACAGCGTATATCTTCTCAAACGAATTATTCTTTTCCTCGCTGCTGCCAAGAATCTTTCTATCCATGGTCCGGCTCCTTTCCACAAACAATCAGGCACCGCTGCCTGTTTTCGCACCCACTTTTTCACAGGGGTATATGTTCCACAGGCAGGTACTCTGAGGCCGCCGGTACTTAACGAATGCAAGCCGCAGGCGCAGCATGAGTTTAGTATCCGCTGCGTGCAGAAGGTAGCGCGAGCGGGCAGATTACTGCCTTATTCTGAATCTGACGACCGCAAACGACTTGCCGTCCCGGTTGTTGAGTGCCACCGTGGTGTACGGGGCTTCCCTGTAAATGCACGGGATCACTTCATCCCCGAGATGTGCCTGGCTGCGGTATTCCGCGCGCATCTGCTCCACGCGGCTCTCCCGCGGCAGATATTCCATTGCCATTGCAATGTACTGGCCATTGTTGACATGATGGTTTGTGTCGAGATGGTGCCTGCCGATCACAAACCCTTCCTCGGGTGTACCCGTGCCGCGGACACGTATCTTTCTGTCTTCATAAGCCATGTCAAGCTTCTGCTCGGTTCCGTATCCCTCCGCGATCTCCCGGCCAACGCGGACCGGGCGGCCATGTACCATGTCATACATGATCCAAACACTGTTAGCCCACGCATACATGCGGCCATCCGGGTCTGAAAGAGTATAATTCCTGTATCCGAAAAAATCCTTAAATTCATACGCCCATGTTGCAGATATCACCGGATCGCAGAGCCTGGGGAACTGAGCGATCTCGATCTGCCATGAGGCAAGGATCCACGCCAACCCTTTCTCTTTAAGATACGCTATGCCCACGCCTGTGCTTTCTGACTGAAACGTCGAAACATCCTGAAAATAATCAACAATACCGGGAAGCGTCAATAAACCATCCTCACCGATCTCACTGTATCTTACCTGACTTTGAAATGTATACGGCAACTGTTCATTCCTCCTTTGCCATGACGAGTGACATTATAGCATATTGTCCGAAATGATTACTACTGTAAATTCCCCAGCAAAACAGGGCAACAGGCTTTCCGGGATTTTAGAAAATAATCACACTATTTCGAAAGAACAGCCCGGCATTCCATCTGCC
>CADCOP010000208.1 GCA_902803065.1 uncultured Lachnospiraceae bacterium
GCCGGAGCAGCCATCCCTGCTGCATGGAGATCTCTGGGGAGGCAATTTTGTCACGGGACCGGATGGATACGCCTGGCTGATCGACCCGGCCGTATATGTGGGACACGCAGAAGCGGACCTGGCGATGACAGAGCTGTTCGGAGGCTTTGCCCCCGCGTTTTACGACGCGTACAGGGAAGCAGGAAGTATTCTCCCGGGATACGCAGACCGCCGGGAGATCTACAATCTGTACCACCTGCTGAATCATCTCAATCTGTTTGGCGGCGGCTATTACGGGGCCGTCATGCATATCCTTCGAAGATACGCGGGCTGAGAGTCAGGAGAAACGTCCCCCGACACGCAGTTTCCCGTCACGGATCACGATATCTCCCATGTAAGGTTCTTTGTGGATCGCGGCAAAGTCGATCCTGCAGCGTCCCTGGGATATGTGGACGGGGATCTGATCGGCAAAGGTATATTTTTCCGGGGTAAGATCCTCATTTGAAAAATCATAGACAAGGACTTCCTGCTTTCTGGGATCAAATACGAAAGCTTTAAATATGCCTTTAAAATACCATAAACAGTCCAAATATACAGGGCGGATCCTGACCCAGGGTGGTCCCCAACTCACTCCTCCGGCTCGCCCAGGTACGCCTCATAGGCGCGCTGGTACCAGCCTTTGAAATCATCCCGTATAGTTTCGGGTTCCAGTATCTGCGCATGTTCCCCGAACCTGCTGAAATACTGAAACAGCTGGAACCGCGGACACTCAAAGTGGTAGTTGTCATCCTCATCGATATAGGAAACGGCCGGTTTCATATACTGGATCGCCTTGAGCAGATTTTTCCCTTCTTTTGTAAAATGAACAACGAATTCTTCCCGGTCGCCTACCAGAAACTGCACTCTCTGGCGGGCGATCTTTTCCTCCAATTCCTTCTTTTCAGCTTTGGAAAGGCTTCCGGAGCGGATGCTGTCCGAGGTCAGGATCCGGACATCCACAAGGCGGGAGACGCGGAACGAAGCGATATGCTCCTCTGATTTCAGGCCTCCCTTCAGGACGGCCCTGCCCACAATATAGTGATGGAGACCTGCGTCATTCGGAAGGACCTGATAGACGCGCACATCCCAGGTCACCTTTTCCCTGCGAACATTCAGCGTGGTGATCCGCAGAAGCTTTCCTGCGGCGACGGCAGTTTGCGCCAGGGAGATCCACTCGTGAAAAAAGAGCCCTTCGCGCTGATACAGGGTCCGGGAGGCATAATCTTCGATGAGAGCCTTCATATATTTGGAAGGTTTGTGATCATAGTATTTCGCGTCTGCCCAGTCCGGCTGATAGAACAGATCCACATTCTGATTGTTCAGACGGAACACTTCGGAGATTCCCTTGGGCCAGGAAGATGCTTTCCGGATCAGCTCTTCACGGTAGGGAGTCAGCAGAGCCTCCGCCGCGATCCGGATCGTATCGGCGGGCAGTTTCTTTTCTTCCAGCCGGACCATGATCATTTCCCTGCGTCTTTCGACAGTCTCCGTGATGGAAGAGTCGGAGAGAGGAGCAAGGCGGTTGAGAAGTTCATTGATGAAGCCGCTGCGGGTCAGATGCGGCGCAAAAAATTCCCGGTCTCCTTCCAGAAGATCCCGCGCGGGGAGCGTCAGATTGATCCTCTGTTTTTGCTCAGTATTCAGTTCCTGCACCATGATTTCCTCCTTCAATTAGATCCGAACTTACTCTGCGCTGTCTTTAAACTTAGCGGCAGTCATTTACGAGCGTCCTGCGTGCAGATGTGATACGGAGCAGGACATATACTTTGTGATTGATACATATAAATTACCATACAAGTAACAGAAAATAAATGAAAAATGTCAATAAATGGCTTAAATATGAACAAAAAAATAATTTTACAGTTCATTTTACAAACCGGAGAGAACGGGTATACTTTTTTTCAGATGAAGGGCAGAGAGCAGAGCAAAAGCTGGAAAACACTTTCTCTCCGCCTGCTGCCTGGCATCCATGCAGCACCTTGACAATTGCATACAGGAAGAAAAGTGTGCTCGAATATACTCGGATACATGTGCGTAAGTTCATTCGAAGCTGATCTGCCGGTACCTGTTCCCGCAAAACAGGACGCGCCTTTCGTAAGCCCTGAGGCGCGCGGCATTTGGATTGCCTCCTGGGAGACTGAAATGACAGGTCTCTCATCCGTCCCGATATAACGGACGGACCGGGCTTGGAGGCTGGGCAGGCGCGGCCGAAGACACGGCCTGTCCGGAAACAGTTCGATCATTTGGGCAGACGGTCCTTCGTGTCATAGAAATAAGATGACATCCTTCTAATTATATTATTTTGCAGAGCGGATTGTTGACACGCGGGAGTAAGTCATCGGATAGTCTGCCCTTTTTCACAGGTCATGAGCCCCTTCACATCCAGGAAGATGTGGGCGGATGGCGAGTGATCGCAAAACAGACAGGAAAGCTGCCGGGTTTTGGAATACCCGGAAAGATAAATACAGGAAAAGCAAATCGTGGGAGTTATAATTGCAGGAGAACGATATGGATCTTTGTTACCGCAAGCTTCTTTTTGAAACGATGCACATGGTCACCTGCAGGAAGGGTGACGGCGCAAAGATCAGCGACAAGACTCTTATGAAGGCGGTCACGGTCAATGAGAATCTTCATTCCGTGGGCCTTACGCTGCGCCCGGCGGATATCTGGATGCTCGCGTCCAGCGATTCGCTGGATACGTTCGACAAGGAAGTATTCGAGCTGGTTCCGCAGATAAAGGCGGAGCCGATGTATCCGGGATTCCCGCATCAGGTCATGAAAATGACGGAGGCGCAGTTCCGTTTTCACCAGATGCTGCACTATTTTTCCACATACGGTATGGAGCTGCTTACCGGCAAAGAGGTCAGCCGGGGCTGGCTTCCGAAGGCGGAAGGGCCTCAGCGTACAAAAGAGGACAAAAGGCTCCTGGAGGATACGGTGCTTGAACTTGTCTATGAAGACGAGGCCGGCAAAGTGTGTCTGCAGCGCCTGTTTTCAAGGCGCGAGCGGCTTACGGAGCCGCAGCTGGAGCTGGTCAGGCTGTCCCTTGCGATGGTCGGGGCGGAAGATCTTGCTGATATCCGGATCCTGTTCAAGGAGAACCTGGAGCTTGTGTTCCCGATCGTCTTTGAGAAGATGGAAGGGGAAGACGCTGTACGGATCCTGCACAGCCTCTGCGCGCATACAGGGGATGTCCTGAATAACATTCATCTTGTGCTCAGAAAGCACCGGTATCATCTTCGGACTTCACAGAAGCGCATGCTCGTGCATCTGCTGGAGAGCTACAGCCCGGCGGATCTGCGGGGGAACCTGATCCTTTCGAACGCGAAGAGGGAACGTAATCTGACGGTGCTTAAGCATCTGGATTACAATGCGTATTCCCGCAGCGCGGCTCATAAGGCGGCGGTGGACGGCCTGAGAGGAAAACAGCTGCATTCCTGGGAGAGCCAGGCTGAGAAAAAGATCAGGAATCATGAGGTGGACGCCCTTGCGTTTCTCTCAAAGCGGCCCGGCATCATGGTCCGGAAGCTGAACCTGCTTCTGTGCCTGGGATATGAAGAGCAGACTATCTGTGAATATCTCTGCGAAAGTGCTCAGAAACTCTCTTCGCAGACGCTCGTCAGATTGCTGACGGTTGTCAGGACTACAGGCAGGGAAGAGATCCTCAGCCAGAACAAACAGGAACTTGAGCAGCTGGAATACAAGTACAACGAACTCTTATACAGACTGGATACACTGGAAGATGCATGTGATCTCCTGGTCTGGAGAGAAAAGGAAAAGTATTACGAGGATATTTGCGCAGAAGAAGAAAAGCTGGAGAAGGCCCTCGCCGAACTGACGGAAGAAAAGATCAAAAAGGCCTGCAGCAGGGAGCTCGCATCGCGCAGGGAAGAGCTGACGGCTCCTCTCGAGCTGCTGATCAGCGGGAAGAAAGCTCGCGTGAAAGCGCTGGAAAACAGCCTCCGTAAGATCGAAGAGAAAATCTCTTTCCTGAAAGCGGCTGCCATTTCCCGGGAAACCGGCAGTCAGGCCATGGCTTTCCGCAAAGCGTGCGCAGCGGGGCTGATCCATCGTCTGACGGGTGAAGAGAAGCGGATCCGGGAACGGTTATCCGCCGAAAAATCCAGGATAGAGTCCTTCGTGCAGGAGTATCTGCAGCAGAGCGGATGGAAAAAAGAGAGCGCGCAGATCAGGGAGACCTGCGCGCAGCGCCTTAAGGAAATGCCTCTGATGGCGGAAAAGCTGCGGCGGGAGCATGAGGCCGTGCTGGCCGAACTGGAGGAGAAGCATGTGCTGAGGATCCGGAAGATCAGGGAGGAATTCAGCAAAAAGCATGAAAAGGCGCCTGAGACGCGCAGGAAGCTTTGCGCAGAGAAGCAGCGGGAGCAGGAACGCATCCGGAAGAAATACGATCTCAGGCTTCGGTCTCTGTCAAATTACCCTGCCATGAAGAGAATCCTGACGCAGGTCCTGCACACGCACTTTAAAGGTGTCTCCACCGTGCTGCGCGGAAAGCGGATCTATGTGGATGAGGGAGGATTTGACCTGAAGCATTCCCTGATGAAAGCCATGGACAAATCCGCTGACAGCACCTATGTGAACAGCGGTTTTGCCTGGAGGATCCCCGAGGAAGCTTCCAGCGTCCGGTTCTTCGTATACTGGAATGACAGCAGGCGCGTCGACATCGATCTGCACGCATCCGCAGCGGCGGCGTACGATCCGGATCATCCGGACAGACTGTCGCAGTTCCATGTCGGCTGGAACAGCGATTTCCGCAAAAACGGAGTCGTTCATTCCGGAGACATCACGCACAGCAATGCTGCCGAATACATTGATGTGTGCATGGACAGCCCAGTCCGCTATGTAACGATGAATATCGATCTGTATTACGGAAAGAACAGTTTCCGTGAAATAGAGGAGTGTTTTGCCGGACTGATGGCTGTCGGTGACGACGGGGAAACAGTAAGGCTGTATGATCCGGCCAACTGCTTTTTCACTCACGACCTCCGGCAGAGGACACGGTTCCTGCACTACGGTTATATCGATGTGAAGAAACGGTATGTCCGCTTTGTGGGAAGTCCGGATGAGAGAGTTTTCGCATCCGGCATGCCGAAAGATCCGCCGGAGTCATTCTATGTTGACGAGTATCTTGCGCTGCTCCTTGACAGCCAGGGCGCGGTGAGGGTGGACACACCGGAAGAAGCTGACCTGATCCTTTCCATCGGGAAATCGAAGGAAAATAGGGCAGTCAGCCTCATTGACAGCAATTTCTTCCTGGATGCATAGGGGGTGGCCACGGGGACAGGTTCCCTGGCTTTTGTTAGCCAGGGAACCTGTCCCCGTGGCTCAAAGAACAAACCGAAACTTCACAACACCCCTGTGACTCAAACGACGTCCCTGCGGCTCATTTCGGGTGAGTCAGTAAACAACGTCCCTGTGACTCAGAATATCACCTATGTCACCATCGATGCAGATGCTTCTGCCTTCAATTTCTTTCGGGCAGTATGCTTCTCCGTAATTCAGGCAGGCGTAGACGGCCCTGGCGTTTTCATACGTTTCGTGCCAGAACGGATACTTTATGATCACCGGAGTGTTTGCGCCAACGCCCAGTTCCAGATACAGGACATGCTGATCCTTGTGGCTTTCCAGGAAGCGGCCGTATGCCGCGGAAGCCCTGTGCCAGGCTTCATCTTCCACAAAGGTGTCATCAGAACGCAGATTCATGGTCATGGGTTCTCCGCAGACGGGACAGTACGGGATAAGGCCGGACGGCACGCGTGTGGATAACATGGAGTAATCCGTTCTGCCGTCTTCCGTGACCGGCGCGATGAGTTCGCTGTTTTCTCCGATCGCAAATCCCTGCGCCAGGAGCATTTTTACGACTTTTCCCTTGTTGTCGTAGGTTCTCTGGTGGCATGGCCTGCTGCACTGCCACAGACCGTAATCTCCCTGCGTACAGAACAGCCTTTCCCTGTCGAAACCGGCCTTTTGGAACTGATGATCCACGTTTGTGGTGATTACGAAGTAATCCTTGCCTTTTACCAGGTCCAGAAGCCTGTCATAAACGGCTGCCGGCGGATACACATATCGATTTACATAGATATGCCTTGACCACCAGGCCCAGCGGGTCTCCTCATCCGGGAAAGGATAGAAGCCGCCGGAGTACATGTCCCGGATACCGTATTCTTTTGCAAAATCTCCGAAATATTTATCAAACCGTTCCCCGGCGTATGTCAGTCCGGCAGAGGTGGAGAGCCCGGCGCCGGCGCCGATGACTATGGCATCCGCAGTTCTGATCTCTTCGGCCAGCCGTTTCAGCTGCTCTTCCTTTGTGCCTTTGCCGCGGGATATTGTTCCCTTCAGCGATCGTACTGTCCGTATTCCCTTATTAATGCTTTCAAGATATCCGTTTGGTTCATTACAATTCTGATTCATAAATAAACTCCCTTCGCATTTCTGCGGCTCATTTTATTGCCTCGCTGACCTTCGCAAAATCAATTGAACATTTTCCGCCGGATATGCGGATGGGAATCTGATCGGCGAAGGTATACTTTTCCGGAGTAAGCTCCTCGCCTTCAAAATCGTAGACCAGGACCTCCTGCTTCTTCGGGTCTATGATCCAGTATTCCTTCACTCCGGCATTTTTATATTTCCACGTCTTCAGCAGCATATCCTTGGATCTGGTGGAATCGGAAAGAATCTCGACCGTAAGGTCCGGAGCCCCGTCGATGCATCTGTTTTTAATATCAAACTCACGGCAGAGAACGAAAAGATCCGGCTGCACCATGGTCTTGTCATCGTTATCCAGACGGACATCACAGGGAGAAAGAAATACCCTGCAGGGATGACCGTGTTCATTTGCGCATTGCCTGAACAGTACGTGCAGTTCACCGAGGATCATCTGGTGGAGTGCCGAAGGGGCAGCCATATCAAATATTTCCCCGTCGATCAGCTCCACCCGGCGCTCATCCGGAATGGCATAGTAATCCTCGAGGGTGTATTCGCCCTGCTTTTTGAC
>CADCOP010000209.1 GCA_902803065.1 uncultured Lachnospiraceae bacterium
GGTTATATGCAGGGTCTTTTCATATGAAATGACAGCATGCATGACATTATAGTTTTTGAGAAGGACGCCTTTGCTTCGGGAAGTCGTGCCGGAGGTGAAAATAAGGAGCGCGTCACTGAGCGGATCCGCGATCATTAAGTCATCGCTATCCGGACGGGAAGGGTCATCCCCGCTGCAGTAAAGATCCAGAGCAAATCCATTTGCGCGGTCCTGGCAGACCAGAACCGGAATACCCTGCTCATGAAAGGCCGAGAACCAGTCCGCGTAAACCTGTTCTGTGATGATACAGGAGACATCAGCCCGCTGTGTAACAGACAGGATCTCATCCTTCCTGTATTTTGTCTGCAGCGGAACAGCAACGGCTCCCAGTTTGTTGAGCGCCAGGAAGGTTATGCCAAAATCTACGCTGTTGTACATCATCATCGCTACGTGTGTTCCGCGCGTGACAGAAAAATCCCGGAGCAGGCAGCCGGCAAGCTGATCTGTTTTCTGAAGTAATTCATTATAGGTAAGAGTATGTCCGAAGTCATCGGCCGCCGCTTTCCTGTCCGGGAAGATCCCTGCAGTAGAGACCAGCGCCTGGTAGAGGTTTGCGGGACAACCCTCATAAGTCTGGACTGACCGGCTTTCTGATATTCTTAAAGGCCGCATCCGGAGGTCCAACCTCGTTTCCCATAATTTCGTTCCGTTAATCATATCAGTTCTCCTTGAAAGCAAACTGTTGCGTTGATAAAATCATAACCTAAGCGCAAATATTTGTCAATAGGAAACATAAAACAAATAGCAACTCTTTGCGTATTGCGCTTTCCATAAAGAAGAACGCAGATGCAGGAATATTTGTACAATTTTCTCCAATGGTAGTTGTGTAATATGCTTAAATTAATGAGAAACCACAAATTTGGAGATGACAGCAGTTGACATATTTGCGCGATGATGTTAAAGTTATGCCATAAGCGAGAACGCAAATAATTCAAAAGCAAAACGTAACGCAAAAACATAAGACAAATATTTGCGCAATCATATCGTAAATGATAATGCAAATTGTTTTTGCTTCGACGGGCAGGGAGGTGTTTCATGAAGCATAGTTAGCGATACGATAATGAAAGCGATGGGTAACATGGGAAGATGCCTGTGTGACATGAATAGTTTCTACAATAATTAAAAGGAGGCGGAATTGATATGAATGCTTCGATCCTGCTCCAGGCCCTGGTCAACGGTGTGATGGTTGGCGGTATATACGCCATGATCGGAATGAGCCTGAACCTGATTTTCGGAGTTATGAAAATTGTTAACTTTTGCCAGGGAGAGATCCTGATGATAGGTATGTACCTGACGTTTCTATTCAATCAGCAGCTTGGTCTGGATCCGTTCCTGACCATTCCGCTTGTGGCAGTACTGATGTTTATCTTCGGCGCTTTGCTGCAGATGACGCTGATCACCAGATCCATTAAAGAAGACGGAGATCAGAACGTTCTGTTCCTTACAGCCTGTCTCGGAGTTCTTTTTTCCAACGGAGCGCTGCTTCTGTTCAAATCAGATTACAGAACAGCAACAAGTGCTATAGGAAATTCGGTACTTCATCTGGGAGAACTTAACATCTCAGTTCCCAGACTTCTTGGTTTTGTTGTTCTCTGCATCGTTACAGTGCTGGTCTTCACCATGCTGAAGTATACGAAACTCGGAAAACAGATCCGTGCGACCTCACAGAATGCTGTCGGCGCGCAGGTCACAGGCGTAAAAACGAAAGTGATCTATGCCTGCACGTACGGACTTGGCGCTGCCATCGCAGGAATTGCCGGTGCATGCCTGATGTCTTACTATTATGTTTACCCGTCTGTAGGAAATATCTACGGAACCCGTTCTTTCATTGTTGTAACGCTGGGCGGACTGGGAAGCACCTTTGGCGCGTTTCTGGGCGGACTTGGACTCGGAGTAATGGAAACAGTAGGTTCAGTTGTTGTCGGAGCGGCTTTTAAGGATACGCTGGTCTTTATTGTTTTCATTCTGATCCTGGTAGTGAAGGAAATGCTGAACAGAAAGAGAAAAAGGGGGTAATGCCAGATGCAGCGCGGTTTTGGAATAAGAAAATTATTAGCGGTCATTCTGGTCGCAATCGTTGCAATCATACCTTTATTTGTGAAGACACCTTATATTTTGGGCATTTTTGTAACGACCTTTTATATGGCCTGCTGTACAATGGCCTGGAGCGTGCTGGGAGGCCTGACCGGCCAGATCTCTCTGGGACATGCAGGATTTATGGGACTCGGCTCCTACATCGCAGCTCTGCTCATCACAAAAGCCGGAGTATCACCGTGGATCAGTATGGTCCTGGCATTCTTCATCGTAGGCGCGATCGCGGCAGTTCTGCTTTCACCCTGTTTTATCCTGTCAGGTACCTATTTTACACTGGTAACGATTGCTTTTGCTGAAGCATTCCGCAACCTGTTTACAAACTGGAATTACGCAGGCGGCGGCCAGGGTATCCTGATCCCGATGAAAGGGAATTCGCTCATCATCATGCGCTGGATCTCCAAGATCCCGTACTATTATATCGCTTTGATCATGCTGGTCTGTTTTTACCTGATTATCCGGTTTATTGACCGTTCAAAACTCGGCTATGCGCTTAAGACGATCCGCGAAGATGAAGATACAGCCAACGCGGTAGGTATCAACCCCTTCAAATACAAATTTATCGCGACATTTATCAGTACCGGTATGATTGCGATCGTGGGTGTGTTTTACGCAAATTACATCGGATACATTAACGCGGATATCCTGAAGCAGTCCCAGAGCCTGAATTTCGTCATGCCTGCGATCATCGGCGGAATCGGGAGCATTACCGGACCTCTTCTGGGAGCACTGATACTGACACCTCTCTCTGAATTCCTGAATGCTGCTCTTTCATCGATTGCCGGCGGCCTGAATCTGGTGGTGTACGCAGTTATCGTTATCATCGTCATTCTGTTCCAACCAACCGGTATCATGGGCTGGTTTGAGGGAAGCAAGGTCAGGAAAGCGATCAACAAGAAGCTGGATGAGATTGATGAGAAATTCTTCGCAAAGAAATAAGGAGGAGCGGACATGAGTGAACAAATACTGGAGATTCAGGATCTGTCTAAGAATTTCCGCGGCCTGAAAGCAGTCAGTGATGTCAGCTTTACAGTGGAAAAAGGGAAAATAACCGGAATGATCGGCAGCAACGGAGCAGGAAAGACGACCGTTTTCAATATGATCAGCGGACAGCTGGCTCCTTCCTCCGGAAAGATCATCTATAAGGGAAATGATATCACCGGTACAAAGACATATAAATATTCGGACATGGGAATAGCCAGAACGTTCCAGATCATGAAACCATTGAGAAACATGAGTGTCCTGGACAATGTGATCTCGGGAGCAATGTTCGGGCGTAAACATCTGTCAAATGCAAAGGAGGCCAGAGAATACGCGCTGGAGATCCTTGAATTCACCGGAATGTATGACAGAAAGGACCTGTTCCCGAAGGACATGGGAACACCTTATAAGAAGCGCCTGGAAGTGGCACGCGCTCTGGCTACGGATCCGGAGCTGCTGCTCCTGGATGAAGTCATGGCTGGCCTGAATCCGACAGAGACAGACGAGGCTGTGGAACTGTTCCATAAGATCAATGAAAACGGGACAACGATACTGCTGATCGAGCATATCATGCGCGCTGTCGCCAGCCTTTGCAAGAAGGTAGTTGTTATGCATCACGGACAGAAGATCGCGGAAGGCACACCGGAGCAGGTCATGAATGATCCGTATGTAATCGAAATATATCTGGGGAAGGAGGAAGACTAATGGCTGACTATTACTTGCAGATAGACCGGATCAATGTCCGGTACGGTGACATTCAGGTTTTATGGGATGTCAGTTTCGAAGCCCAGAAAGGCGAGATCATCGCTCTGGTTGGAAGCAACGGAGCAGGAAAGAGTACATCTGTTAAGGCGGCAGCAGGGCTGGTCCCGACATTTGGAGGACATATCCGTATCGACGGACAGGATCTGACCGGAGGAACCTGCAGACGGTTTATCGATCACGGCATTATTCTCTGCCCCGAAGGACGTCAGCTGTTTCCCCAGATGACAGTCTATGAAAACCTGGAGATGGGTGCCTGCAGCAAGGAATCCGCTGCCAGAAAAAAGGAGACAGTAGAAAAAATATTCACATGGTTCCCGAAGCTCAAGGAGAGGCAGAAGCAGCTTGCCGGAACACTCTCCGGCGGAGAACAGCAGATGGTGGCTTTCTCGAGAGGACTTATGGGTCTTCCGAAAGTACTGATGATGGACGAGCCTTCCCTTGGCCTGGCTCCGAACATTGTTGATGATATCTTCCACATTGCAAGACAGATCAGCCGCGAGGACGGGCTTACGGTCGTCCTGGTTGAACAGGATGTCAGAAAAGCGCTGAAACTTGCTAACCGCGGCTATGTTCTGGAAAACGGCGTTATCAATATTAAAGGAACTGCTGAAGAACTGCTCAACAATGAAGAGGTTAAAAAAGCATATCTGGGTATCTGATA
>CADCOP010000210.1 GCA_902803065.1 uncultured Lachnospiraceae bacterium
CCCTCTCAAACAGCTGTGTCCGGCACCGGAATCAGGATCTGCAGCATGAAGATCCCGTCATTTGCCTGTACCGTCATGGTTCCGTTGTATGATTCTGCAATATGCTGTATGCTCTTCATTCCAAAGCCGTGGTCATACTTGTTTTTCTTAGTCGTCAGGGGAAGGCCGTTCTCAAACCGCAGCGTTCCCTCGTAATAATTCTGAACCTGAATCAGAACGAGCCTGTTCTGCTCCAGAATCTTCACACTGATAACCCGTTTGTCCTCATCTTTGAGTTTCATCACCGCAGATACCGCGTTGTCCAGCGCATTTCCGAATATTGCGTAGATATCCTCTATTTTCATAAATGAAAGCTTAACGCCGTCGGCCATGGCAGTCCACTGGATGTTGTGATCCCGGCAGAAAAGCCCTTTTTCCATCAGGACTGTATCCAGGGCCTTATTGCCGGTCTGCACAGCTGTATCATATATCATCACATCGTTCTCGATCTCGTCAAGATATTCCCTTATGTGCTCTTTATCTGTACATTCCCTCAGGGCGCGCACCTGATGCTTCAGGTCATGACAACGCCGATTGATGCTTTCGATCGTCTCGCTTGTGCGGCGATACTGCATCTGCTGCTGACGAGCGGCGGCATTGATGCCATCCAGTTCCCGCTGGAGCGCAGTCTTCTCCTTTTGATCGATCTGCACCCAAAGTACGAAGATACAGCACAGGCTGTCAAGAACCCGGTAGATAATATGATTGTAGACGCCCGCCTCAAAACCTGCGCTCGTTGACAGCTCTGCTACGCTGATTCCCCAGACCAGGATCATCATGATCGCCAGCGGAAGCACGGCACCCCTCGTTGCCGTGTAATGTCCTTTGTGAGCCAGTTTTTTAGCCAGAAGCCAATAGCTTGCCACATATGTTGCCAGATAAATGAGCAGCAGCAGAAATGCCCCTGCGCTTCCCGGCTCCTCGGTATTCATTCCCAGAGCAAGCTGGGCAATGAGGCACAGATCATAGGCAATATGCTGGACTCCGCAGCAGATAACACCAACAAAAACAGCCTCCAGGACGGAGCTGCACATGTTCACCAGGATAAAAACTATGGCGCTGATAATGTAAAAGCTCCAGAAGATAATGCTCCCCTGCTTCTGCCACAGATGATTCATAATGCCAGTGATCAGGTAAGAAATGCAGGTCATGATCAAAGATGAACCTATCACGATCGGCGGAAACGGTCTGCGTTTTTTTGCGGGGAACAGAAAGACGCCGCAGGCGGCAAGAATCTGCACCATATAAGATATCCTCATCCATATATTCAAAAACACAACCTGTTTCCTCCTTTTCCCGCATCGTGCCGCATTGGTTCTTTTTTCATCGTTACACTACATCCCCGCCCATGTAAGTTCCCAGGGCCTGCAGGAATTCCTTCTTGCGCGGTCTGCTGATCTTCAGGACCTCGCCGGCGATCAGCAGGTCATCTTTCCGGACACCGTCCACATATTTCAGGTTGACCAGATAGCAGTTGTTGCAGCGCTTGAAACTCATCCCATTGAGCTTTTCTTCGACCTCACGCATAGAGCCCTTTTGTTTGAATACGCCCCGGATCGTATGAAAATACAGATAGTGGCCGTTTACTTCCGCATAAATGAGCTCTCCGGTTGAAAAGCGCTCCATTCCCTCCGCTGTCGGAACCACGAGATATTTTTCTTTCTTTGCGCGGATGATGGATATGGCGCTGCGGATCTTCATGTAAAACGCGTTGTAGTTGACAGGTTTCAGAATAAAGTCAAATGCCCGGACCTCGTAGCCGCGGATCGCCATCTGCGCCAGATTGGTGATGAAGATGATGATCACTTCCGGGTCATTCCTGCGAATCTCACGTGCGATCTCGATACCGTTTTTTCCGGACATGTCAATATCCAGGCAAATCAGATCGAACCGGTTTCCGGACATGGAAAGGAACTGTTCCCCTGAGGAGAACAGTTCTGCTGTAATTGGTTCCTGTATTTTTTTCTGCGCAAGCTCAAAAAACCTTCGAAGGTTTTCCCGCTCCCTGTACTCATCGTCAACAACCGCTACCGAGATCATTTCGCCTTCTCGCCCTCCGGGAAAATGATTTTGTAGGCAAAAAAGTAGATTACCATCGACACGCCGCCTGTTATGAATGTTACAAGTATATTATATACCCCCGGAGAAAAAAAGTGCTGCGCAATCGGCATCCACAAACCATTAATTGCGTTGCAGATGAGCGAGATCAGAATCCACGCAACCAGATATCCCGCGATCTGCTTCCTGATATTCCCGTGGCTCTTGAACGTAATGTTGCGCTGCAGCGGAAAGTTGATGCACTGGGCAAGAAATGTGCCTGTCTCATAGCTGATAAAATAACCCAGCCCGCCGCCGATCACAACGCTGCCCGCAGCATCTCTGGCGATCTCATATCCCAGCAGATTCCAGTTATATTCATAACCAAGGATCCTGACAGGAATCTTCGGCCACATAAATTCCGTTGCTGCCAGCTTCATCCCTAGCATGCCGGGCATAAAGGTAAAGACCAGGTACTGGAATACCGTTACGCCCATGCTGAAGACCCAGAAATAGAACAGCTGATACAGAAGTTTAGCCGCTCCGGGGTGGGCGCAGGAAAACTGCTCCCATCTGCCGGAGACTGTTGTCTGATTTTTCATTGTCATAACTCCTGTTCCGTCACTTTAATTACGGCGCAGGCCCCCCCGAAGGGGCTCTTTGCCCGGATCTCAAGGTCGCCTGGGTTCTCCGGCCGGACGATGACCATGGCTTCCCCGTAGTATGTATCCGTTGTATTGCCCAGGAAGCCGTCCGGATTGTACGGATTCGCGCTGCCGATTCCGAGGATCTGCCCGTTTGTCACATCAACGCTGATGCGCCCCCGGAGCATAGGCTTTACAATTCCTGCCTCATCCGTATACTTCATGCGGATGTAGCACAGATCTCCGTCAAGGTTCACTTCGGTCCTTTCCGGTTCAAGCGTCAGACGAGTCTCTTCACCTGCCGTCTTCAGGCTGGTTTCTGCGATCTCCTGCCCTTTTTCATCATACGAGACAGCGATCAGCTCGCCGTCATCGTAGACTGCCTTAAAGGTCACGCGGCAGTCTCCCTTCACCGGCTTCTCTCCGATCTTTTTCCCGTTCAGGAACAATGCTGCCCGGCTGCCCCTGGTGTACACTTCTACTGTCGTTTCCCTGCCGGTGCATCCGTGCCAGGACCAGCTCTCCATTGCGTTCGTCATCTTCCATGCGGAAGGCGAATGAGGATCTTTCGCTGTCGGGACGGGGATGACTGCCATGGCGATCGGGATCTGTTCAAAGGCGACCTTCGTATACTGCATCTCGCCAAGCTCTTTGCCGGTCAGATCGATTCTTCCCGATCCGGCGCTCAGCCAGCCGTTTCCATGTTTGAAATCCGGAGCATACTCACTGTACTCCCAGGCACCGATCCCGGTCTCGCCAAGATAATCCATGCCGGCCCAGACAAAATCTCCGATCAGCCTGTGGTTCCTCTTTGCCTCTTCCCAGAAACGGAAGGCGTCTGCGCAGAAGGTCTCGCTCCCGACGATCAGCCTGTCAGGATATTTCTTCAGGTCATGTCTGTAGCGCTTGATGCCATAGTTATATCCGGCAACATCCATCCTTGCGAAAGCATCTCTTGTCTTATAATCACACGGCGGAAGCGTCGCGCCGGTCTTCATGAAATCAGCCCCGGCGATTCCGGCAAGCGTATTGAAGAATTCGCTTCCGACCGCCTTCTTTTTCCTTGCGTCCCGCATCGCGTCCTCAGCCTTCTTGTCGCTGTAGACGCCAAAGCCCAGAGAATACAGGAAGTTGAAAAAAATGTTGATTCCGCAGGTCACGGGACGGGTCCCGTCGAACTCATGAAGTGCTTCGGTCATCTTCCCGCAGAGCGCAATGCCTCTCTTTTCCCCTGTCTCCGTAACCTCATTTCCGGTAGAATACATAACGACTGACGGATGATTAAAGTCTTTCTTTACCATCCGCGCCAGGTCCTTTCTGTACTTCTCCGGAACGCTGTCAGCGTAGTCATATTTTGTCTTGTGGATATACCAATGATCGACATACTCGTCCATCACATACAGTCCGATCTCGTCACAGGCCTTAAGGAATGCTTTCGAACAGGGATTGTGAGCGCTGCGCACAGCGTTGTAGCCGCCTTTTTTCAAAAGTTCTGCCTTCCGGTATTCCGCAAAATCATAGGCACAGGCACCAAGAAGTCCGTTATCATGATGTACGCAGGCGCCACGCAGTATCACGCGTTCTCCATTGATACAGAAGCCTGTTTCAGGGCTGCATTCAACCTGACGGATACCGAACGTTTCCGTCTGTACATCGTCACCGAAAGTCATGCGGCAGCGGTAGAGCCTGGGGTGTTCATCGCTCCAGAGCTGTGCCCCGGGCACTGACATCACAATATCCAGCTTCGCCCTGCCATCCTTTACCGCAGCGCCTGCCGCGGACTCTTCTGAAGCAATCACCTGATTCCTGTCCAGGATCTCAACCTTTACGCGCCAGATGTCCTCATGAGCCGCGGATGAACAGCCTGCTGCCGGATCAGACAGTATGGCGCTGATCCGGATTTTCCTCTCAGTATAGTCCACGGTGCTGATCCGGATGCTTCCGGCAGCTATATGCTTCTTCGGGAAGCGCAGCAGCCAGACCGGGCGGTAAATGCCGGTCCCGGTATACCAGCGGCTGTTGGGCTGATCATGATTGACCGCCTCGACACGGACTGTGTTCTCTTCGCCAAAGCGAAGCAGGCGGCCTGCCGGAATATAAAAACCGTTGTAGCCGTATTCTTCATACGCAGCCTTCACACCGTTGATATACACAGCTGCTTTATGATAAACGCCTTCAAATTCAAAAAGAATGATCTGCTCCTTCCACTCACGCGGCACAAAGAACCGTTTCTCATACGTATAGTCCTTTGCCTCATACCAGCCGGTGTTGGTGCCGCCTGCGCTGGTATCGGAACGCTCATCCAGCAGCATTGCGTCGTGAGGAATACGGACCAGGAAAGGCGGGGCAGATCCATCTGCCCGCCAGCATGTCCAGTCCGTGTTAAAAGCCGTTCTGATCATGTTAACCCTTTCTTCTGTCCATTATGCGGACTGTTTCATAAAACTTGCGATCACGGATACAAGTACAGCAGCCAGCATAACAGCTGCGATACTGATGATGGTTCCGACCTGAGTCGCGTCACCAAACATCACAATACCCTGAAAAGCATCCACAAAGGAGCCTACCGAGTCAGCCAGGAGCCTTACGGCTGCAATCGTATAAGCCGCGGTGGCAATGACCTTAAGAATGTCCATCTCCTTCACCAGCAGAATAACATCTGCCAGAATGCCGATCACAAGTCCGGCCGTGATCAGCAGATCACTTCCGTTGTGCTTCGGCGCCCACATCTGAAAACGGACCAGAGACAAGATTCCCAGAATACCGGCAAGTATTACAAAATAAGATCCGATCGTTCGCTTCTTTTCCATTTATTTCTGTGCCTCCTCCACGATCACGCGATTGTCTTTTTTCCTGCGGAACATCATAAACAGGCAAAGCAGTTCCAAAACAGCAAATACACCGATCAGGCTGTACATCACCGGCTTCCACCAGGGTGTAACGGAAACGACCTTCGAGTTCACGCTGTATCCGTTCATCACTGCGCTGTTAGCAATAATATACAGATAATCATGGACCGCTTCACGCATCTTGCCAAGCAGTGTGCCGTCATCGGTCGCCTTGATCTGTCCGGCTACGGTGCGAGCGCTGTTTCCCGCGAAATCAAGGCAGTAGTTGTCGGTGCCTGCCATCAGTGAAGAAGCAAAATGAGCTACATATCCGTCGTTGGATGCGACCGCGTCTGTCTGCTGCTGGCCGATGAAGCCCCATTCGTTTACGGCAACATCTGTGCAAAGGGAGGTGTTCGCAGAGCACCAAACCATACCCAGACGGTTGAAACCGTGCATCACTGCCATTGCCTTCCCGACTGCCATAGCGCCTTCAAATCCCCTGAGGGCTCCTTCACGAAGAGCCTGCTCATTGAAGAAGAGACTGATACCCATACGGTTGATCTCCTGATCATTGCCAACCATATGCTTCATTCCTGCGTGGACGCCCTTAGCTTCCATTGCTGTCACTTCAGGGATCGAGCACAGATAGATCATGATCGGATCTTCGGCGTAATATTCAAAGCTTCTTCCGCCGAAGGGCGTTCTGTGAAG
>CADCOP010000211.1 GCA_902803065.1 uncultured Lachnospiraceae bacterium
GCTGCCTTAAGCCGCACTTCTCCGTCCGGATGTTCCAGCCGTTCCCGGCAGCTTCCGAGCTTTCTGTATGCCTCTGCAAGAATCCCGCATGTATCCTCCGTCTCCTCCCCGGCACTTTTCCCATCTCTGCCAGATATCCCTGACCCGGTGTTTTCCTGTTCTCCGGCTGCTGCCTCTTCTGCCTTCGCAAACCAGCCGGTACTGCTGCGGCGCAGGGCATCGTTCTCCGAATCATACCAGTAGACAAGGCCTGTTTTCAGCGCGAATTCCGCGTATGCCCGGGAATTCTCCGCAAACATGTCCTCATACGTCTGCTCTTCTCCGTACATAGAAGAGTGGATCAGACTGCGGAATGCCCTGTCTTCATCCTCCGTGATCACCCTGTCCATGTCCATCTGTTCAAGCAGCTGCAGATATGCGTGCTCATCATCCGGACGCAAGAATATGGCACGCCTATAATAGCTGAGGCTTTCCTCTTCAGGAGCGCACAGCGCCTCCTTCAGCAGCTTGTCATAATTCCAGTTTTCCTCCCCCATGATATGGAATTCTTCTGCCACATGCTGCCAGGAAAAGGCCCCTGCTCCCAGCAGGAGCAGAAGGCAGAGCCATATGCCGATCCGCGTTTTTTCGGCGCGCGCTGACCTCTGCAATGCAGAAACAGCATTGCAGAAGGCTTCTGCGTTCTCATACCGTTTTTCAGGATCTGCCTGAAGACATTTCAGAATGATCTGCTCAAGCGGATCCGGACATCCGGGTATCCGGCTCTTGATCAGTGAGGCGGAAAAATGTACTCCTGAGATCAGATAGTACAGAACAGCTCCCAGTTCATAAATGTCTGCTGCTCCGGTCAGCACTGCTTCAGGATCATACAGCTCCGGGGCAGCAAAACCGTCTGTTCCTCTGCGCTTTCCGTCTTCTTCTATGTTTCCGCGAAAGGCTGCCCCAAAATCCGCAAGAACAAGTCTTCCTCCTTCCGCGCAGATTATGTTCGCAGGCTTGATGTCCAGGTGAAAAACAGGTTCTTTGCGCGAATGCAGATACCGGACCGCCTGCCCGATCTGTATTCCGGCGTCGAGTGTCAGTTCCGGTGTCAGCCGGTGCCTTCTGTCCATGATCTGCTGCAGGTTCTCTCCGCGAACGTATTCCATGACCAGAACGATCCCTTCGTCTGTTTCCAGAACATCGATCATTTCCGGAAGGGATGGATGCCGGAGCTTTTTCATGACGCTGATCTCGCGCAGATCACTGCTGCTTCCGGATACGGGCAGTATTTTCAGAGCACGCAGCTGCTGCGTCTGCGTATGAACAGCAAGGTAAACGCTTCCCTCGCCTCCTTCTCCGAGCGGCTGAAGAAGCATATATTTGCCGATCTTTTTCCCTTTTGCCTCCAGAGCATCGCCTCCTTACCGGGCATGTCATTTCTTTATTGCGGGTGGTGATTAATGGACTGATGCGCAGCCTGTGTGGTCATACTGTATTGCGGTGGTGATCTGCGGACTGATGTGCATCTTATGTGGTGATTTGCGGACTGATGTACAGCATAAGTGGTGATCTGCGGACTGATGTGCAGCATATGTGGTCATATGGTGCATGTCTGAGATGAAATGCAGTGATTGACTGGTGAAATGATCCGGTGATGTGGGTCAGGATGGGTTGTTCTTTATACAGATACAATCATATTATATACAGTATGTTGCTGTTTGGTCAAGAGAACAATATTCAGATTCCCCGGAATTTCCTGCACAATATTAAAATGGGCGAACGTCTGCGGTGACCAGGCTGTGAAAAGCCCCAGGCGCTGCGGCTGTCGCCGCTGCTCCCGGGGCACTGAACATTAAACATATTTCTGATGTTTCACATCAGCTGTCAAGGATCGCCTTCCAGCGCTGGTACAGCAGCGCTGAGATCATGGAGCCGGCTGCTTTGCTCTCTTTTCTGCCGGTTTCTCCGTCAAATGTGCTGAGGCAGGCGCAGATATGGCCTATGTTCACAGTAAGATCTTTAAGCACATCGATGGACGGTGTGTCCTTGTCGACCTTTGCCATTGCGGCCACAAAGTCGCTGCTTCTTTTTTCCAGGATCCGGGGAAGGATACCTGCCAGCTTCATCTGCGTTTCTTCGTCCATCGCCGCAATATCGGTCCAGGTCATTTGAAGTTCTCCGCCGGTCTCCTGCGCGATCGCTTTCAGCAGATTGCCATGCTTCGCGATCAGATCAATAAACATCATCTCACGGCGGTGGAAACTCCCGTCGATCAGTGCCTCTGTAAGCAGAATTGCCTGGAGGATCTCGTCAAACTGTACCAGCCTGGTATCCGGATGATATGACTTGCCTGTTTCTTTCTTATACATTGTATCGATGATTCTGATCTTGCGGACCGAATCATTGTAATACTTCTCAGCCTCATTAAACAATTCCTTTATTGATACCATCTGCTTCCCCTTTCAGGATGTCAGCCTCTGAGTCCGCGCATGAGCCGGATCGTTTCCATGTCTTCTTCCGTCAGGCGGATATTTGAGATATACTCTCTTCCGTCCGGCGTGGTGATCTTTACCTCTGCCACCGTTCCGGTCATCACGGCATTCTCGTTGACCTCACGGATAAAAGCCGGGAACCGCGGATGCTGCTGTTCAAAAATGCTCAGCCTCTCTTTAAACTTCATCAGGTCCATAGGATTCATAGCCCATTACCTCCCTGCTGTCACATTTTTTCCGGAGCCTCAAACCCGAGAAGATCAATTGAAGTTTCCAGAACTCTCCTTGTCAGGTCAAGAAGCGCCATCCAGGACTGTTTCTGCTCTTCATTTTCCTCTGTAAGGATCCTTGTCTCATGATAGAAACGGTTAAACGCATTCGCGAGACTGTAAATGTAAGCGCAGATCTTATGCGGAGCAAGCTCGCTGCATGCCTGGGCTGCAGCAGCGGCAAATCCGGTCAGTTCCAGCATCAGCGCTTTTTCTGCATCTCCCGCTGCCGGAAGCATGCGGCATCCGCTCATATCTCCGCCCGCCGCGGTAAATCTTGAAATGATCGATTTGATCCGGACGATCGTATACAGGATGTACGGTCCCGTGTTTCCTTCAAATGATGTAAATTTATCAACATCAAAAATGTAGTCTTTGGACGCCTGGTTGGAAAGGTCGCCGTACTTGATGGCTGACAGAGCAACGATCTTCGCTGTCTTTCTTGCCTCCTCCGGATCCGCCTCATGGTTTTCCATGATCTTGGAGTACATCTCCTCATTGATCTCGCGGATCAGGTTCTCAAGGCGCATGACGCCGCCTTCGCGGGTCTTGAAGGGCTTTCCGTCCCTGCCGTTCATCGTCCCGAAGCCGAGGAAATCAAGCTGTGTGTCTTCCTTGACGATTCCTGTTTTTCTCGCGCAGCGGAATACCTGCGTAAAGTACAGCTCCTGCCGCTTATCAACGACGTAGATGACCTGATCGGGATCGTACAGCTCTCTGCGCATGACAAGGGTTGCCAGGTCCGTTGTATTATAGAGTGAGGAACCATCTGATTTGAGGATCATGCACGGAGGCACTTCCTTTGTATCGGTATCCTCTTTTACATCAACGACCAGCGCGCCCTGATCCAGATGCGCGTATCCTTCTTTCTTCAGTCTGTCGACCATCGCAGGAATATACGGCTGCGCGTCGGATTCCTTCTTCCAGAGGTCAAATTCCACGTTCAGGTTTCCGTAGTTTTTCTTCAGATCCCGGATGGAGACATCCAGAATGTGATTCCACAGGGCGAGGTAGCCGCGGTTCCCATGCTGCAGCTCATACGTTGCCTGCATGGCTTCTTCCTTGTACGCCGGATCCTCCTTGGATCTTCCGCTCGCGAACGGATAGATCTCCTCAAGCTCAGATATCGTAAACGGCGCTTTCTCCGGATAAGATCCCTCAAAGGACGGGTCAAAATACGGAAGCTCCGGCTGACGGTGCCTGACCTCTGTAATGATCAGACCCATCTGCAGGCCCCAGTCGCCCAGATGCACATCTCCAATGGTCTTATGTCCCATGAAGCGCAGGATCCTCTTGACGCTCTCACCGATGACAGCTGAGCGGAGATGGCCTACGTGAAGCGGCTTTGCAACATTTGCTCCGCCATAGTCTATGATGATCGTCTTCGGAGAGTCTGTCTTCTGAACGGACAGGTTCTCATCCTCAGCCATGCCGCGCAGATATTCTGCCAGGAATGCCGGATCAACCTTCAGGTTGATAAATCCGGGGCGTACAGCCTCCGCCTGGGAGAAGATATCATTCTCCGCAAGAACAGCGCAGACTTCCTCCGCGATCATGAGAGGCGCTTTTTTATATTTCTTTGCACCTGCCATTGCTCCGTTGCACTGGTATTCGCAAAGATCCGGGCGGTTGCTGACAGTTACCTTACCCAGCTCCGCCTCATACCCGGCCTTCTCAAAAGCCTTCGCCGTCTCTGCTCCAAGCAGTTCTAAAATCTGTTTCATAATCAATCGTTATCCTTTCAAGTTCTGTCTGCGTTCCTGCCTGATCCAAGCTCAGATCCGTCATTTTCAGTCTTCATGTATCCAGTCAAGATACTGCTGTATGACTTTTTCATACCCATTGCCCGATGTTCTGTAGAATTTTGCGTCCCCCAGCTCCTCGGGAAGGTATCTCTGTTTTGAAAAATGCTTTGGAAAATCGTGCGCGTATTCGTATCCGATACCGTGCCCCAGCTTCTCAGCTCCGGGATAATGCGCGTCCTGAAGGTACGCAGGTATGGTCGCTCTGCCGCTCTTCACGGCTTCCATGGCTTCAAAGATGGCGTTTGTGGCAGAGTTGCTTTTTGGCGCCGTGGCCACATAAAGCGCTGCCTGCGCAAGGATCAGCTGTGCTTCCGGCATACCGATCCTCTCGATTGCCTGCGCGGCTGCTGCTGCGACCTGCAAAGCCTGCGGATCCGCGTTTCCCACATCCTCGGAAGCACAGATCATGATCCTTCTCGAAATAAACCGGATATCTTCACCGGCGTAGAGCATTTTTGCGAGATAATACACCGCGGCGTCGGGGTCCGAACCCCGCATGCTTTTTATGAATGCTGATATCGTATCGTAATGGTTATCCCCTGTCTTGTCATAACGGACGACCCGCTTCTGTATACACTCAGACGCGACTTCCAGGGTTATGTGAATCCGTCCGTCCGCCTCCGGCGGCGTCGTCAGCACAGCCAGTTCAATGGCATTCAGCGCGGATCTGGCATCGCCGCCTGCAATATCCGCCAGAAAATCAGCAGCGTCTTCATCTATATAGGGTCTGTAGAGCCCCATGCCCCGCTCTTCATCCGTCAGAGCACGGTTGATCAGCTCGCGGATCTCCGCTTTTTCCAGAGGCTTCAGTTCAAAAATGATGGATCTGGAAATAAGCGCTCCGTTGACTTCAAAATAAGGATTTTCCGTGGTAGCGCCGATCAGGATGACGGTCCCGTCCTCCACGAACGGAAGAAGATAATCCTGCTGCCCTTTGTTAAAGCGGTGGATCTCATCCACGAAAAGAATGGTACGCTTGCCGTACATGCCCAGGTGATCTTTGGCTGTCTTTACGACATCCTCCATATCCTTCTTCCCGGCAGAGGTGGCATTGATCTGCGTAAACGCAGCGCTTGTCGTATTTGCGATGACCTTAGCCAGCGTCGTTTTCCCCGTTCCCGGAGGTCCGTAAAAAATGACCGATCCCAGCTTATCTGCCTTGATTGCCCGGTACAGCAGTTTTCCCTTTCCTATAATATGCTGCTGTCCCACGACTTCTTCAAGGGTCCGCGGCCTCAGCCTCGACGCAAGCGGTGCTTCTTTATCCGCGTTCATGCTTCTCGCGTATTCAAACAGATCCATCTGATCCCTCTTCTGCCTTTCCGGCATTCCCGGCGGCGGTGATCTTCTCCGCTGCTGCATCTGCCGCGGTGATCTCCCCGGCTGCATCATCCGCGGCGGTGATCTCCTCATCTGCAGCATCCGCGGCAGCTGTTTCCTCAGCGCCGTCTTCGCCGTCTTCGTTCTCTTTTATTCCGTAGAATTCATCACGAAATCTTCGTTTGTACATGGTGCACACCGCGAATACCATTGCCCCGTACAGTCCGGTATTCTGGCTCATGGCACCGGCAAAATAAGCCAGTCCGGCGTATCCCGCCAGTTCCAGCGCGCCGTACTTTCTGTAGGCACTCATCTGTTCCGGCGTGCGTCCGGCGAATTCTCCCGAAGCGTACGGGACCACGATCACAGTCATTATCCAGAACAGAAGGAGCATGGCTGACATGAGCACGACATACGGAACGCCGAAATCTCTTTTGTTAACCGCGCACCAGATCATATAAACAAGTACCACCACAAGAGGTATAAATGCGGATACGCGCAGAAGAGTATTCCGCAGATTCTTTTTTTCTTTCATAAATATGCTCCATTCTGTATAATGCCGGTCCTGCCTGACAGTACAGAGTTTATCATGTTTTTTCATGATAAACAACACCCCTTCTCAGGGAGCCGTTACTTTAACGCTCCCGGCGGCAGAGAAAAGGTCAGCATTCAAACATGCAGGCCCCTCAGCAAAGAATATGCCTGCATAGAAGCATGCAGCCCCCGGCAGCGGGGGCGTGCCTTCATCTGAAAGCACTTCCCCCCCTCTGCCGGGGGCTTGCATAGTAACCGTACACCTGCTGTCCGGCTGTTTATCTGACTGTTCCTGTGAGCTAGCCGTTCTTTGCGTCGATCACGATCGTCTGGCCGGCTCTTTATCTGACTGTTCCTGTGAGCTCTCCGTTCTTTGCATCGATCACGATCGTCTGGCCGTCCATGACCTCTCCCGACAGGATCATCCTTGCTGCAAGCGTCTCCACATTCTTCTGCAGGAAACGTTTCAGCGGACGTGCTCCGTATACCGGATCGTAGCCGCCGTCGATGATGAAATCCCTGCCTTCTTCAGTGAGTTCCAGGGTGATGTCCTTATCCTCAAGCCGGTGGTTCAGATCTGCCATCATGAGCGTTACGATGCTGCCGATGTTCTCCTTCGTCAGCGGACGGAACAGTATCGTCTCATCCAGTCGGTTCAAAAACTCAGGACGGAAATGGGCTCTCAGGTCATTCATGACCATCTCCTGCACCTGCGGACGGATGTCTCCGTTCTCATCGATACCATCCAGAAGATACGTGGATCCGATGTTGGATGTCATGATCAGGATCGTATTCTTGAAGTCAACAGTCCTGCCCTGAGAATCTGTGATGCGCCCATCATCAAGAACCTGCAGCAGCACATTGAATACATCCGGGTGCGCTTTTTCGATCTCATCAAAAAGTACGACGGAGTATGGTTTGCGGCGGACAGCCTCTGTCAGCTGACCGCCCTCCTCGTATCCTACATATCCCGGAGGCGCTCCGATCAGCCGTGATACGGAGAATTTCTCCATATATTCACTCATATCGATACGAACCATATTCTGTTCATCATCAAACAGATTTTCCGCAAGCGCTTTTGCAAGTTCTGTCTTACCCACGCCTGTAGGTCCGAGGAACAGAAATGATCCGATCGGTTTTGTGGGATCCTTGATTCCTGCCTTGGAGCGCAGGATCGCGTCGGTCACCCGCTGTACGGCTTCGTCCTGGCCGACGACCCGTTTATGCAGCTGATCGGACAGCGCGAGGATCTTGCTTCTCTCTCCCTGTGTCAGTTTTGTCACCGGGATCCCGGTCCAGCGGGAAATGATCCTCTGGATCTCCTCCTCAGTCACACTTTCGTGCACCAGTGAAAGGTCCCTGCTGCGGATCGTCTCCTCCTCGATCTCAAGCTGCTTCTGCAGCCTGGGAAGCTCGCCGTACTGAAGTTCCGCCGCCTTGTTCAGGTCATACCTCTGCTTGGCCTGCTCAATCTGCTTGTTCACATCCTCGATCTGCTCCCGAAGCGCTGACAGGCGTTCAACAGCTCCTTTTTCATTATCCCACTGCGCTTTTTTCGCGTTGAATTCATCCCTGTGCTCTGCCAGTTCCTTCTGCAGGGCTTCGAGACGCTCTTTGCTTGCGCGGTCCGTTTCCTTCTTAAGCGCAGCCTCCTCGATCTCCATCTGCATGATCCTGCGCCGCAGCTCATCAAGCTCTGTCGGCATGGAATCAAGCTCTGTCTTGATCAGAGCGCACGCCTCATCCACAAGGTCAATGGCTTTATCGGGAAGGAACCTGTCAGAAATATATCTGTGGGAAAGCGTCGCCGCAGCTACCAGAGCACCATCCGTGATCTTCACGCCGTGATACACTTCATATCTCTCCTTGAGACCCCTCAGAATGGAGATCGTATCCTCCACCGTCGGTTCATCCACAAGGACCGGCTGAAATCTTCGCTCAAGGGCTTTATCTTTCTCGATGTACTGCCTGTACTCGTCCAGAGTCGTTGCGCCGATACAGTGCAGCTCACCTCTGGCCAGCATGGGCTTCAACATGTTTCCAGCGTCCATGGCGCCGTCCGTCTTGCCCGCGCCCACGATCAGATGCAGTTCATCAATGAACAGGATGATCCCGCCTTCGCTCTTCTTTACTTCTTCAAGTACGGCTTTCAGGCGCTCCTCAAATTCGCCGCGGTACTTCGCGCCGGCAACCAGTGCGCCCATATCCAGGGCAAATATCTTTTTGTCTTTCA
>CADCOP010000212.1 GCA_902803065.1 uncultured Lachnospiraceae bacterium
TCTTATGAGCCGCCTGTAATGGTAGACGGGTTACAAAAAGCTCTTCTATAGTGTAATTATACCACATATTCCATATCTATCAATAAATTTTTAGTAAACAATGACAACAAACGATTTGTTTTTTACGGTGGAATCAAAAAAATTCCACAGCAGTGCCGCAATCAATGCGGCAGCTGCCGTGGAATCTGTCACACAGGGCTTAACAGCCATTCAGTTTATCCGTAAATGCGATGACTTCTTTGTATGAAAGACTGCCGCCGAAAAGATCCAGCGCGCTCCCGATCGTAAAATCCAGATGCCCGCTGCCTGCCTCATACAGCAGCCGGATGTCGTCCAGATTCCGTATGCCGCCGGCATACGTTACCGGAATGCCGTTCCAGCCTCCAAGCAGGGCCGCCAGTTCTTCCTCCGGACCGCTGCTTTTTCCCTCCACATCCGCGGCGTGGATCAGAAACTCGCTGCAGGAATCCGCGAGTTCATCCAGAAGCATCCGTGTCACCGGAACGTCTGTGAATTTCTGCCAGCGGTCTGTGACGATGAAGTAGCCGCCGTCTCTTTTCCGGCAGCTAAGATCCAGTACAAGATGTTCCCGTCCGGCGCTGCTTTCCATCTCCCTGAGTTTTTCCCTGTGGATCTCTCCGCCTGAAAACACCCAGGACGTAACGATCACGCGGGATGCTCCGGCCTCAAGATATTCCTGCGCGTTGCCGGGATTTACGCCTCCGCCGATCTGCAGCGTTCCCGGAGCTGCCGCAAGAGCTTCCATCGCCTGCAGCTTCGTCTGCGCAAACATCGGCGACCCCGCCGGATTCAGCAGGATCACATGTCCGCCCTGCAGGGAATCCTTTTTATAAAGCTCTGCGTACCAGGACGCCGGCTTTTCGGAAACGAAGTTTTCATCCGCCTGATCCCCCTGATCCCTCAGGCTCGAGCCAACGATCTGCTTAACCTTGCCGTTGTGGATATCAATGCACGGGCGGAATCTCATCTGTAATCTCCCATGTAGAAAAGAGCCAGGGTCCCCGGGCCGGAGTGCGCTCCGATCGTCGGTCCCACATAGTTGATAAGAAAGTTTGTGATCCCGAAGCGCTCACGTATCTGGCTTGCAAGGAATTCCGCGTCCTCTCTGCAGTCGCCGTGGCTGATAAAAACGATATCGTTCTTATCCTTCCAGCTGCCTATCTGTTTCTCCATTGCATCCGCAAGCGAAATAACTGATTTTCTGCGTCCCCTGACCTTTCCGATATTGATCAGGTGTCCCTCATCATCCACATGCAGCATGGGCTTGATATTGATCATCGTTCCCAGGATCGCGGCCGTTTTTGATACTCTTCCGCCTCTGTGCAGATGAAACAGGTCCTCGACTGTAAAGTTATGAACCAGATGCAGCTTGTTGTTCTCGACCCAGTCAGTGACCTCATCAAAGGATGCACCGTTCTCCTTCATCATGATCGCCTTGTGAACAAGGAGCCCCTGTCCCAGGGATGCTGAGAGGGAATCGATCACCCGGATCCTGCATCCGGGGTTTTCGCTCATGACCTGCTCCGCAGCTAACTCTGCACTGTTATATGTGCCGCTGAGACCGCTGGAAAAGGCAATATGCAGGACATTTCTGCTGACCTTTATATATTTGCGGAACTCCTCCGCAGCATATTCCGGCGTTGCCTGAGATGTGACAGGCATGGATCCCGCGCGCATCCGGGCATAGAACTCATCATCCGGCTGGCGGTTATCCGCGTTGTAAGTCACTCCATCGAGAATATAGGAAAGATACATCAGACGAAGGTCATGCTTTCTGCAGTAATCCTCCGGAAGATCCGTCATATTATCAGAAGTAATAATGTAATCATTCATTGGCGTCCTCCTGCTCGTTCTACAAAAGTACACATATTCTATCATCGATTCTGTGTATTGGCAAATGCTGCCCCGCAGGCGCGAAATATTCCCGGGCCCTGATTGCGTAAAAACCGGGCGCTCCTGGCGCCCGGGCTGTCATTTCATATTGTTTTTCCTTAGAAGAGTCCTGAGATCTTTCCTGTTTCATCTACATCAATGCGTTCCGCCGCCGGTACCTTCGGAAGACCCGGCATTGTCATGATCTCTCCGGTCAGGGCGACGATAAATCCCGCGCCGGCGGAGATCTTCAGATTTCTCACGGTGACCTCAAAGTCTGTGGGAGCGCCGAGCTTTGTCGGATCATCGGTAAGAGAATACTGTGTCTTTGCCATGCAGATCGGAGCATTTCCGTATCCCATAGCCTCCAGCTGCTGCGCCTGTTTCTGCGCCTGGGCTGTCAGCACTGCTCTGCTTCCGCCGTAGATCTTCTGAACGATCTGATTCAGCTTCTCCTCTATGCTGCCTTCAAGCTCATAGCTGTAGCTGAAATCATTCGGCAGTTCACACAGACGCACGACCTCTTCAGCCAGTTCCTTTCCGCCTTCACCGCCCTGGGCCCAGACACGTGAAACAACGACGTTGACTCCGAGCTCTTTGCATTTTTCTTCAACGAGAGCGATCTCAGCGGGCGTATCCGCCGGGAACTCATTGAGAGCGACAACACAGGGAAGCTTGTAAACATTCGTGATGTTCGAAACATGCTTGAGAAGGTTCGGAAGGCCCTTGCTCAGAGCGTCCAGATTCTCCGTGTTCAGATCCGCCTTCGGCAGGCCGCCGTTATATTTCAGGCTGCGTACCGTGGCAACGACCACGACAGCGTTCGGATGAAGCCCTGCCATACGGCACTTGATATCCAGGAACTTCTCCGCGCCGAGGTCTGCGCCGAAGCCTGCCTCCGTCACGCAGTAATCCGCGAGCCTGAGAGCCATTCTTGTAGCGGTTACGGAATTGCAGCCGTGGGCGATATTCGCAAACGGTCCGCCGTGTACGATCGCCGGCGTATGCTCAAGCGTCTGAACGAGGTTCGGCTTAAGAGCATCCTTAAGCAAGGCTGTCATGGCGCCTTCTGCGTGCAGGTCCCCTGCCGTCACAGGCTTCTGCTCAGACACTTTTCCGTAGGTATAACCGATCACGATTCTCGCGAGCCGTTCCTTAAGGTCCTTGATGCCGGATGCCAGGCACAGAACTGCCATGATCTCGGAAGCTACCGTAATGTCATAGCCGTCTTCTCTCGGAGTTCCGTTCGGTTTTCCGCCAAGACCGTCAACGACGAACCTGAGCTGTCTGTCGTTCATGTCGACGCATCTTCTCCAGGTAATCTTGCGAGGATCGATGTTCAGCTCATTTCCCTGATAGATGTGATTATCGATCATGGCTGCCAGCAGATTGTTCGCGGCTCCGATCGCATGGAAATCGCCGGTGAAGTGGAGATTGATGTCTTCCATGGGAACGACCTGCGCGTATCCGCCGCCGGCAGCACCGCCCTTCACTCCGAAGACAGGGCCGAGGGAAGGCTCACGAAGAGCGACACAGACCTTTTTCCCGATCTTTGAAAGGCCGTCTGCAAGGCCGACTGATGTTGTGGTCTTGCCTTCTCCCGCAGGTGTCGGATTCATAGCCGTAACAAGAATCAGCTTTCCATCGGGACCATCATTCTCCTTCAGAAGATTATAGTCGATCTTTGCCTTGTACTTTCCGTACTGCTCCAGATATTTATCGTCGATACCCAGTTTCTGAGCGATCTCAGTGATCGGAGACATGCTGGTTTCCTGTGCGATCTCAATATCCGATTTGAAGCCCATGTTTATTTCCTCCTTCATTTCCCGCGTTGAAAGCAACCTTCAGCAGTCCTGAAATATGCCGGTTTCATTTAATCATTCAGACTATAACAGGCTGCTTTCAGGCTGTCAAGCCGGAATGCCCGCAGAAATATGACGTTTATAACTCTCTTCTTCTCAGTATTTTTAGGTATTTTTCCTGTTCCGGACAGATCCGGCGCCTCCTGAAGACCTTCCGCGAAAAGGCTTATGCTTCCCCCTGTCCTTTTTTCTCCAGCTGTCTGCATATATCTTCGTAGGTCTTCTCATCCAGCTTGTATAACTTCTGATAAAGTACATAGGACACAAAACCGAATACCAGCGGAATGAGCACCATGGCCAGGAGCAGGCCGTTCGTCTGGCTGCTGCTGACCCCTGCAATGACGCCGCGGATACCTTCCATGCGGGCTGTATCCGTGATCTGGCCTACCTGCGCCTGCTGTTCAAAGGAGGATATCTGATTCGTCTTTTCCGTTACGCTGAAAAGAATATAGGTCAGCGAAGTGATCGCAACCACCAGAGCGCTGCCCATCTTGGTCAGGAGCGGGCGCATGGAGGTGATGATGGCTTCATTTCTGTGTCCGGTCTTAAGCTGGTTGTACTCGACCGTATTCACGATGGAGATCATCATGATCAGATAGAATCCGTAGAGACCGAGGTTCACGATCATATAGCCGATGGTGAGCACAAAGAAGCCGGGTGTGGAAGAAGGCATGACCAGACCTCCCAGTACTTCAATGGCGCTGCCGCAGGCGACCATAATGATCCCGAAGGTCATCATCTGTTTTCTCGCGTATTTACGGGAGAGCGCCGGATAGATCAGCATGAGAACGGCTGTCGCTGCCACGCCCACCATGGAGAACAGAGAATACAGGCCGCCTTCATAACCGTAGCGGAAATAGATGAAGCTCGAGCCGATGCCGCCGAACACAAGGGAATTGGCGATCTGCTGCAGCAGGAAGATAAGGATCATGGCGCGAAGCTGGTCGTTCTGCGTGATCGTACGGGAGATCCTCCGGAAATTCAGGTGCATCCTGGGTTCCATGTCGTCGCCGCGGTGTTCCTTTACCCCGAACAGGGTGAACAGCATGAACAGCGGTCCCATAAGAGCGATCACCAGGGCGATCACGCCGTAGGCATTTCCTGCGCTGCCGCCGATCGCCTTATCTCCCGTAGTAAAGATCGGGATCATGACAGAAGCAAGCGTAGATCCGATGCCTGCGCAGAACGAAGCCCTCGAGGTATACTGGTTTCTGAGATCCGCGTCCCTGGACAGAGCCGGGATCATGCCCCAGTAGGAAATATCATGCATGGTAAAGGTGATGCTGTACGCAAAATAGATGAATCCGAAGAATATGATGAAGGACCATCCCTGAAGCTTCGTATTGAATGCAAGGTAAATGACGATCGATGTGGACAGAACGCCTGCCAGAAGCCAGGGTTTGAATTTGCCCCATTTTGTCCGGGTCTGTTCAATAATATTTCCCATGACCGGGTCATTGAGCGCGTCAAAGATACGGGCAGCCACCATAATGCCAGTGATCGCCAGAAGCTGCTGATGAGTCAGCTGTTTCGTGAACAGAATGTAGGTCAGTATGCAGTTATTGAACAGGTAATACATCATATCCCGCCCGATCGTTCCCAGCGGATAAAAGATCAGGTTCCTGTTTCTTTTCCTGCGCTTTCTCTCTGAGATCGGCTGGCCGGGCGCATCTACATTATGCTCCCTGGGCTTTAGCTTACGATTATCCATATCGTCCTCCTTAAATAGTGATCAATTTCCTGAGCAATGCATCTGCAGGCAAAGAAAAAGCCCGGAAATATACTTCTGGGCTTTTTGATTGTCCTGCAGTTCTTTTCCGGACTATTATAATGAATTTTTGGTTAAAAGTCTATGGTTATGAACCAGATCATCATGTCAGTCTCCTCCGCTTCGGTATTCTTCAATGAGGAGCTTATCTCCCCCCTTTGTATTGTTCGCGATGTATCAGCCAGAAAATAAAAGATCTTTCCACCGGGTTCAGTTTATGGACGACTTCGGACGATGCGTTTACGACCAGTGCTGATCGCCCTCTCCGGACAGACAAGAAGACACAGATGGCATCCGACGCACTTTTTACCATCCAGAACAGGTCTGCGGCTATTGTCCATCCGGATCGCCTGGTGCCCGCCGTCCGCGCAGGAGATCCCGCAGCGCCCGCATCCGATGCATTTTTCACGATCAAACTTCGGAAACAGGATGGTGTCGCGCTCGAGTACATCTGTCCTGTCACTGACAGACTCCAGGGCAAGGCCCCTCGCCTCATCCACGCCTGTAAACCCTTTTTCCGCAAGATACAGGTTAAATCCTGCCTTCAGATCGTCAATGATGCGGTAGCCGTACTGCATGACCGCGGTCGTCACCTGCACGCTGCCTGCGCCGAGCATGATGAACTCAAGCGCGTCGCTCCATGTCTCCACTCCGCCCATACCACTCAGGTGCATACCGGAAAGTGCGGGATTCTGTCCAAGTTCGGCAATAAAGCGCAGCGCGATCGGCTTGACGGCGTTTCCGCTGTAACCGCCCACAGCTGACATGCCGTGGACCGCCGGAGAGGAAACGTATGTGTGCGGGTTCACTCCCATGATGCTTTTAATGGTATTGATAGCGGCAATGCCATCTGCCCCGCCCCGTTTCGCCGCTTCCGCCGCAGTGCTCATGTCCGCCACATTCGGTGTAAGCTTTGCGAGAATGGGAATTCTGGTGCCGCGTCTCGCAGCGGCGGTAAAGCGCTCAACCAATTCCGGCACCTGCCCTATATCTGAACCAAGACCGCCGTCCGCCATGTTCGGGCAGGAGAAGTTCAGCTCTATAGCATCGGCTCCGTTTTCCTCGCACAGCCCTGCAAGTTCCTCCCACTCAGCGTCATCCTTCCCCATGATGGAAGCAAGGATGAATTTGGTCGGATACTTCGCCTTAAGGCGCCGGAAGATCTCCATGTTTTCCGCCACACTGTGGTCAGAGAGCTGCTCTATGTTCTTGAACCCCATAATGCTGCCATTGTCGCCGGTGACAGCGGAAAACCTCGGCGAAGCCTCGTGAATGTCAAGAGAACAGACGGTCTTGAAAGCGATGCCTGCCCATCCGGCCTCGAAAGCCCTGGCACACATATCATAGGTGCTGGCAACAACAGAGGACGAAAGTAAGAACGGATTTTCAAGCGGAATGCCGCACAGCTCCGTCCGAAGACGGTCTTCATTTTCAGGCATTGAGATCTGCGGATCCGGCTTTACCATATCATGCAGCCGGGTCATCAGAGCGCGTATGGGAACCTCATGCGCACGGACACATGCCTCCTCGCAGGGGGCGGCACATCCGGCGCACGGGTTGTCCGCCGGGAAACGGTAAGAGGCAGCCTTTTCATCGTCGAACCATATACTGCGGAGAAGCGCTGCAGTATCAATCTTTCCACAAGCCCTGCTGCATGGCGCGTCGGCGCAGAGAACGCAGCGAATCATGTCTGCACGGGTAATGATTCTTTCAAACATAATGTTCCTCCTTCCTTTGAGAATCAATCCTCCGAAAAAGGGGCAGATTACTTACGTCCATTACCATCATGATACATCAATTCCGCCGCAAAAAAACAGTCTATTATTTAATAATTATCATAAATACCCGGATGCTTTGATATAGAGAAGGCTATGTTGACGGTTCCAGACGTCAATGCAAAA
>CADCOP010000213.1 GCA_902803065.1 uncultured Lachnospiraceae bacterium
ACGCCGAAACCGTGTATGAGATCGAACCGGAAACAGAAACAGAGAGCCTGGTTCCGGAAACAGAGTATGTGAACGGATACGCTGTCTGCCTGGATCCGGGGCATCAGGGATCGTGGGTGGATATGTCCGCGACCGAGCCGAACGCGCCGGGCTGCGAAGAGAGAAAAACAAAATCCACGACAGGAACGCAGGGAACATTTACAGGAGTCCCTGAGTATGAACTGAACCTGAACATATCGCTGCAGCTGCAGGAAGAACTGGAAAACCGCGGCTACAGGGTCGTGATGACCAGGGAAAACAATGATACGGCGATCAGCAATTCGGAGAGGGCTACGCTTGCCTACAGTTCTGGATGCGACATTTATGTCAGGATCCATGCGAACGGGTCGGATGATTCTTCGGTCAGCGGTGCCCTTGCCATGACCATGTCGCCGTCAAATGCCTATGTCGGGAACCTGTTTGACGAGAGTTACCGGCTGGCGGAAGCAGTACTGAATAACTACTGCAGCAAGGCAGGCTTTGATAACCTTGGCATTCAGTATTATGACAATATGACGGGAATCAACTGGAGCCGCCTCCCGGTCATGATCCTGGAGATGGGATTTATGACAAACGAGAGCGATGACCGGAGGATGGAAGATCCCGAAGAGCAGAAGATGATGGTCAGCGGTATTGCGGACGGAATTGATGTTTATTTCGGTCTCGACCCTGACAGAAAAATTCCGGACGGCTCAAATACCATACATCCGGACGGAACAGAGGATCATCCGGAGCCTGGGGTGGGCGATCACCCGGAACATGCCGGAGAAGACCATCCGGAGCCGGCTCCGGGAGCCGAAAACGAAGGAAACGGCACATTTCTTCAGGAAAATGCGGAAGCATCGCCGGAAGATGGCATGGCATTTCTGCCGGGCAGCGGCATTTATGAAAACATCGTAGCTCAGAGAGAGGGCATGGGAGAGATATGGGCTCTCAGCTTTGAAGATCTCTCGGCAGAAGGCAGCAGCTCCGCGGAAAGAAGAGATACGGCTGCGGGACCGGAAGAGGAGACCGCAGCAGAAAAGGATACAGAGACCGAAATCGGAACAGAAACCGAGAGCGTATCGGAGTCCGTAACGGAAGCGGAGGTCACGGCTGGGGAAAGACCGGAAGATAATGAAAATATCTGCGAATATAACGCGGACCGGAGGATGCAGTCAGCGAGCGTGATCAAGATCTTCATCATGGGCGCTGTGTATGACAGGATCTGCTATCCGAGGGAGGATGCGGAACCTGTTGCCTACACGGAAGGCTATGAGGGAGAACTGAGAAGCCTGCTGGAAGCGATGATCACTGTCAGTGACAATACGGCGGCAAACCGGCTGATCGAGATTCTCGGTGAGGGTGATTTTGCTGCCGGCGCGAAAGCCGTGAATCAATTCTGCGAAGAGCATGGATATACCGGCGTCCACGTGGGAAGGCGATTCCTTGACAGCCAGCCGACGGACGACAATTATATCAGCGCGGCTGACTGCCGAAAGTTCCTCGGTGACATTTACAGAGGAGACCTTGTGTGTGAGGAAGCATCTGAAAAGATGCTGACGATTTTGAAAGGGCAGACGGTCACCTATAAGATTCCCGCAGGTCTTCCGGAAGGATTTACCAGCGCGAATAAGACCGGAGAAATGCCGGAAGGTTACGGACTGGGCTGTATAGAAAATGATGCCGCCCTGATCTTTTCCCCATACGGGGATTATGTGCTCGTCGTTCTCTCAAATGAGCTCGGCGGAAGAAATGACCAGGCACATGATGTGATCCGGAGCATATCTTCGGCAGCGGCTTCGTATTACATTCATAAGCATTCCTGACAGTAACCAGAATGAGAGATCCGGCAAGGGTCTCTCACGGAGGAGAGTATGAAACATAGATCATTTGCAGGATGGCTGATCGCGTTTGCGGCCTGCGTATTTCTGATGATGATGCCTGTATTCGCTGATGAATACGGCTATTATGACGAGAACGGCAACTACATAGAGTACGATTACTTCGAGGATGAGGAAGACGACAGCTCTTCCGGAGAGTCACAGCCGGAAACGGAGTTTATCCCGGAGGAGTACTACGATCCGATTCAGACAAATGAGATCACCGGATGGCCGCAGGGCCCCATGATCCAGGCGGCTGCGGGAATCGTAATGGACCTGGATACGGGGACAGTCCTTTACTCCAAGAACGCTGAAAAAGCATATTATCCTGCAAGCATTACCAAGATCGTGACTGCCATGGTTGCGCTGAAGTACGGCAATCTGGATGATGTGATCACATGTACGGAAGAGGTCTATAACCTGGAGGAGGATGCGAGCAACCTCGCGTACCAGCCCGGCGAGAAGGTGACGATGCGGGACGCCCTGTACGGGCTGATGCTTCATTCAGCCAATGAGCTCGGCATAGCGATCGCGGTCCATATGGCCGGCTCGGTTCCCGCGTTCGCGGATATGATGAATGCCGAGGCGGAAGCGCTTGGGTGCGTCAATACTCATTTTTCAAACCCGCACGGTCTGCACAGTGATGACCATTATACCTGCGCGAAGGATATGGCGCTCCTGTCAAGAGAAGCGTATAAAATAGACGTTTTCCGCCAGATCATCCGCACGACGGAATCTTCCATTGCTCCTACTGAGAAGACAGAGGAAACCAGATATTTTCTGAATCATCACAAAATGATTCAGAAGGACAGCGATTATTACCAGGAATGGTGTACCGGAGGAAAGACCGGATTTACAAGCAGCGCCTGGAATACCCTCGTGACCTTCGGAGAGAGGGATGGTCTCAGGCTTGTGTGCGTCGTGCTCCATGAAAACGGAGCAAGCCGTTCGTATGAAGAGACGACGGCGCTTCTTGAATATGGTTTTGATAATTTTCATCATGTGGATATGCTGCAGAATCTGACAGCGCCGACGTTCTATGAACTGATCGATTATGACCTTCCGGATGCAGGGATGACGTGGTACAGTTCATCGAAGATGGAGCAGAAGACCATGCGCGTCGTGCGGGGAGGCATCATTACAAAACCGGCCTTTTCCGTGAATGAGGACATGATCAGCGCGCGCCCGCTGGGAAGCGACGGTACGATCGAATATTATTACGAAGGCTGGAAGCTTGGCAGTGGCCAGGTGTCCTTCACACCACTTCCGACAGGTATTACGATGCCGTATGAGCAGGAGAGGGATATGGATGCCATCCTGAAAAATACGGAACAGCAGCGCCGCGTGCGGCAGGTACAGAAAACATATTACAGGGCAAAGGAAACAGTCATCAATTTCGTGACAGACAAATACGAGATAGCCAGGACCTATGTGGAAGAAAATACGATGACAGTCATCCTGGCCGGCGCGTTTGTTCTTCTTGTGTTCATACTTCTTCTGGTCATTGTTATTCTTCGCTGCACAAAGGATTACCGGATTCAGAGAAGAAGAAAGATCGAAGAGAGGCAGAGAAGAAGAAATGAAGAGGAGATCGAGCGGATGAGCGCGCTCGAGATCGAGGAAGAACTGCGCGAGGCAATGAAAAAAGATCAGCAGGACTGATCAGGTTATCATGAAAGGGGTAGACTTATGAATTGGGTTGCGCCAATAAAGGACGAGGAGACGCTTGCAAGATTCAAACAAAAACTCAGGGAAATGGATGAGAAATACTATATCATGTTTGAGATCGGCGTGGGTACCGGCATGCAGCTGCAGGACATCCTTCAGCTCCGCTGCAGGGACGTGCGCGGCAAGGATTATATAGAGGCGGTGATCGGAACCAGAAAGATCGTGCGCTCATTCCGTTTTCCGCAGGATCTGCAGGACATCATCCGTTCGTATACAGAAGGAAAAGACCCGGATTCCTATTTAATTCTGGGTCATGCAAGTTCCCCGGAGCCTCTTTCGAGGGAGCAGGCTTACCGCGCTCTGAAAAGCGCCGGGCGCAGCATAGGGCTTTCATCGATCGGAGCGCAGACCATGCGCAAGACCTTTGCCTGGAGATATTACAGAGATACGGGAGATATTTATTACCTTCAGAATCTTCTGAACCACGCTTCTCCGTCCATCACATACAGATATATAGGCGAACGTCCCAACGTGGATGTTGTTCTCAAGAAGATGACAGCGGATGAGAATGAAAGAAGCCGCCAGGTCCTTCTCAGGGATGAGAACGGAAAAAAGAGGATCGGACAGATCCGCAGTGTTCTCGATGACCTTGAAAAGGAACTGGGAAATCCCGGAAACAATGATGCTTTCTACGGGAAGGCTGACTGTTTTCTTCAGCAGATGGAGGAGCTGATCGATACGTTTAATAAGACCAGATGATCTCCCGCGCTCACACCTCGTACATCTTTGAGAGTATACCCAGGGCTTCTTCTTCGGAAATGATCCTGTGGGTTTTTACCGTAAAGAACTGATCAGTCCCGCAGGGACGGACACGGATCTTCCCCTTGACCCATCCGTCCTCAGGGCAGTAAACAGCTGTAATGTAATTTTTAGATCCGCTGGACCGCCAGCGGATCTTTTTCTGCGGCCCGCGTATCTGTGTTTTTCTGCTTTTGCCTGTATTGTCTCCCTTACGGATGACATCTGTGAGTTTTTTAAGCGTTTCGATTCCTGTTATGACTTCTCCCCGGAGCACCGGAGCCTTAGCCCTCTTGCAGATGTACTTTTCCGTATCGTTCCGCGTCCGGAATGTCTTTCCGCATACAGGGCAGATTACTGAGGTGATCTCTTTGTCGTGAAGAGGGCTCATCCGTCCGTCCATGGAGCGGAATACATACTTATCGTAAGTCGGATAAGAGATTTTGTATTCTTCTTCCCGGGAGGAGGGAACACGGTAGTAGTCAACAGACGTATTGCAGAGAAGATCCTGTTCAGGTATGCGGCAGAGAATCTGCGCCGTATAGTAGGCATCCGCAAAGGCGTCGTGAAAATCCATGGTCACAGGGATCCGGAGCGCGTCTACGATATCCGACAGTGACCTCCGGGACTTCCTGTCCTCATACAGGATACTGTATATCTTCTGGACATTGCAGTAGAACAGAGGAAAGGGGAAGGGCGAAGGAACGCCGTACCAGGCAAGATTCCTCTGAAGCTCTGTCAGGTCAGAGCTTCCCCATATGCAGAAGACCGGATCCGGTCCGCACCATTTCAGAAAATCACGAATGACCGGAACAAAGCGCCGGCGGCCGCGGAAATCCTCATCTGTCAGATGGACGACCTGCTGGGTCCTGTGATGCAGTTTTTTGTAGACCTGCGGCGCAATGATCTCCCGGAAGGTATCCTCCACTCTCAGGTAGGACGGCTCCGCCGGAAGATGAGAAGGATCCGGAGCAGCGGATGTCAGGCGGATAGCCCCGATTTCAATGATCTCAAAAGGAAGCTGCTTTATTTCAAATTGTTTTCCATAGGGACACTGGTTCCATTCCAGGTCAAGAACAATGTAATTCATACTGCCTATCTTACATCCCATTAGTGAATTTGCCAATAAAAAAGTGATTATTTCGTCAATATACACGGCGGTTTCCGGGGGAGCGACAAGTGTAAATTGAAATGACCACGATGCCCTGAAAAGTTTGGTTAGTTCATCTATGGAAAATATTTTGTAAAACGTATATACTTTCGATTGTAAGTTTGGTAAGTTTAATACCTGCAAATTATTCAGGAGGAAAATCAGAATGGCAAGTTTATCTCTCGAGCATATTAATAAGGTATATCCGAATGGTTTCCAGGCAGTTCAGGATTTCAACCTTGAGATCGCTGACAAGGAATTCATCATTTTCGTAGGACCGTCAGGATGCGGTAAGTCAACTACTCTTCGTATGGTTGCAGGTCTTGAAGAGATCTCCAGCGGTACACTGAAGATCGGCGATCGCGTAGTTAACGATGTAGAGCCGAAGGACAGAGATATTGCAATGGTATTCCAGAGCTACGCTCTGTATCCGCATATGACAGTTTATGATAACATGGCTTTCTCCCTGAAGCTGCGCAAGACTCCGAAGGATCAGATCGACAAGATGGTCCGCGAAGCAGCTAAGATCCTTGATCTGGAGAAGCTCCTTGACCGTAAGCCGAAGGCTCTTTCCGGTGGTCAGAGACAGCGTGTTGCCATGGGCCGTGCTATCGTTCGTAACCCGAAG
>CADCOP010000214.1 GCA_902803065.1 uncultured Lachnospiraceae bacterium
CCGGATACAATGTGCTCTGGGGAAGCAGCAGGGAAAAACTTTATCACAGCGCCATGTGCTTTGAAAAGAAGCTGAAGATCGGCGCTCTCGTGAAAGGACAGAGCTATACCGTCAGAGTAGATACCTTCAATGAAAATGGTATTACGGAGGGGACGGTCTATCAGACGGTCTGAGACGAGTCAGGGCCAGAGGGTTCCTGATTGGAGCCTTGACCATAGGAGGACTTGAAAATCATGCCAGTCCGCTGTATTATTGTGATAATCTTTCTATCGTGAGGTATAATAAAACATGGAACGTTATTACAATGCGTTTCTCTGAAATTCAGCATCAAAACGACAGGAAACTTCCGGTTATCGGTGATATTGAAGCCGATAACCGGGAGTCTTTTTGCGATGGACACTGGTCAGGGAACCTGTCCTTATGACGCATGGAGATATGAAGTATGGACAGACCACAGGAATTAAAAAAGAACTTGGGATTTATGACAGCCACTTCAATTGTTGTGGGCTGTGTCATTGGGGCAGGGGTATTCTTCAAGCCTTATGCTATCTACCAGGCAACCGGCGGAGCTCCGGGCATGGGGATCCTCTCCTGGATCATCGGCGGACTTGTCAGTCTGTTTGCGGCGCTCACATTTGCAGAGGTGGCCATCCTTATACCCAGGACCGGAGGAATGGTCGCATATCTGAGCGACGCATATGATGAACGCCTGGGCTTCCTTGCAGGATGGATGCAGGTGATCATTTTCTATCCGGCTTTTCTGGCAGGCTATGGAGTTAAAGTAGGCTCCGAGCTGGGTGAATGGATCGGAGAGAGGTATGCGCTCCCGGTTGGGATCATCGTTATTATTCTCCTGGTAGCGCTTAACTGCATGGGATCGCGAACGGCCGGCGGGATGCAGGTCATCTCCACAGCGTGCAAACTGATTCCGCTGATTCTTCTGATCATCTTCGGTTTTATCAGAGGAAAAGCCGGCGGACCTGTCTTCTCCCCAATGGTGGGAGAGGGAAAGAATGCAGGCGGTGTGCTTGGCTCTACGCTGCTGGCGGTGCTGTTTGCCTTTGAAGGATGGACCAATGTAGGAACGATTGCAGGGGAGATGAAAAATCCGGGCCGGGACCTTCCCCGCGCGATCGTCAGCGGTGTATCTATCATTATGGCCGTCTACCTGGTCATCAATATCGCGTATCTTCAGGTCATCCCGGCTGATGAACTTATGAATCTGGAATCTCCGGCCACAGCTGTCGCGACCAGGATCTTTGGAGATGGGGGCGGCCTGCTGATCAAGATCGGCATCATCATTTCGGTGATCGGTGCGGGCAACGGATTTCTGATGTCCGGTTCCCGCGTAGCATATCAGCTGGCTGCCGGTAAGACGCTTCCGGGCAGTACAGTGCTCAGCAGGCTCAATACAAATCATGTGCCTGCAAACGCAATTATCCTAATCGGCTTTCTTGCGTGTCTGTATTCCCTCAGCGGTGAATTCGACCTGCTGACAGATCTGGGCGTATTTTCATGCTGGATCTTCTATACGCTGACATTTGCCTGTGTTATCCGCCTGCGCCATATTCACCCTGAATGGGAGCGAAAGTACAAGGTACCGTTTTACCCGGTCATCCCGGCGCTTGCGATTTTCAGCGGGTTGTTTGTGATCTTCAGCCAGATATTCCTCTCCGGCATGCGGGCGAGGATCATGGCGGTCTTCAGCGTTGTGATCACATTAGCGGGACTGCCGGTCTACTATGCTGTCAGAAGACGCAGGTAATATGTGCAGATGCGTAATGGGACGTCAGGTGATGTGCCATGTGTTTCAGAAGGCGTACCTGGATGTATGACCTAATAAGGCGGTTATTTTATGCGAAAAACATTGAGTCAGGAGCCTTTACATGATACAATAATGTGTCGTGTTGGGCTCTTTTTTACTAAGGATATGAGACCGGCAGATATAGGAAAAGATCAATAGGAAACTTAAGGAGATATAGAGCAAAATGAAATTAGGTATCGAAATCCGAAGGCCTGATTTTCATAACGCCCCATATCTCCATGAAAGCCCATAAATGCCCATTCTGCAAGGGTTTGAAGCATATCTGAAAATCACGTAACTCTATACAAGTCCATGTATTTCCATGCCGAATTGGTACAGTGATTGGTACAGTCTCCATCGAGAGGATGATATACAGAGGTTTATGGATATGAGCCTGATGTGACAACATTATAATAACGGGAACGCATGACTGAGATCAAACTTCTTAGAGCCAC
>CADCOP010000215.1 GCA_902803065.1 uncultured Lachnospiraceae bacterium
CCTCACCAAGGATGATCTTGTCGCGTCAGCCTTTGCCGGCATGACCCCGGAAGAATTCCGCGCATACGTGGCTGACTTTGCTGATAACGTGGATGTGGTTGGCTTCGACGGCATGACCTATGGAGAGTCTTTCTACAAGCCCATGATCGAGGTGATCGCCTATCTGAAAGCCAACGATTTCGATGTCTGGATGGTCTCAGCCTGCGAACGCGAAGTCGTAAGAGGCCTGGTGGAACGCTTCGGCATTCCGTACGACCATGTAGTTGGCACCGACGTGCCTTATGTCGCTTCCGGAAAGGGTGACGAAGCCGCTGATGATTACAACATGGGCCAGGAGGAAGAAATCCTGCTCGGCGCGCCGCTGGATGAAGTGGAATGCGGCAAGTCCGGCAAGCCGGCAGCCATTGCCCGTGAAATAGGAAGACGTCCGGTGCTCGCATTCGGCAACAGCTCCGGTGATTTCTCAATGCTCAACTATGCCGAGGGGAATCCAAACCATGTTGGCATGGGATTCTTCGTGGTATGTGATGATACGCAGCGGGAATATGGCAGTGCAGAAAAGGCTGCTGATTTCTACAGCAAAGTAGAAAAAGAAGGCTGGACGGCCATTTCGATGGCGGACGACTGGGCAACCATCTATGGTGAAAATGTGCAGAAGACAGAACTGCCCGGCATCATAGAGGAGGAAGAGCTGGCCAACGCCGCATGATGATCCCGGCGTCCGGCTCCACAGGGCCGGAACAGTCTCTCTTGAATCTCCGGACGCTCTATGGCATTTGATCAGTTGCTTCCGGTAAATACAAGGGTAAATCGTTCAATTCAGATGCAAAAAAGTCAGTTTTCAAGTTGAAAACTGACTTTTTTTGTACACATAATCTGTCACCTTTTACTATTCAGCCGGGGTGAGAATATCTCCAAGCAGCCATGAAGCTTCCCGATTTGCATTGTCATTGAAATTCATGACCCCAGCTGAACAGTAATCATTCTGGAATTCCTTTCCCTTTCTCTCTTGCTGCAACGAAAAGACTGGTATTTTACTGCGTTTTCAATTACTATGAAGAAAGATAGAAGTGCCGATACTCCAGTAAATATCAGACGCGATGCACTGGGAGTATGTGAGAGTATGTGAGAATATGTTTGATAAAATGAAGTAGTAAGATTCTGGAGGTCCTTATGGCGGAGTATGATTTGAAGCGGCTTAACGTAGCCATACAATATATGGATCGCATGTCGAATGGACGAAATCCGGCCACAAATCAAATAGTTGCACAGGACAGTGTCCTTAATAACCCCAATGTGATCCGATGCCTTGGATTCATTCGTGAAATCCTGCAAGATGTTGCCGAACATGGCGGAATAGTAAGCCCGCCGAAGAAGGAAAGGAGCAGAAACCAGAATTATGCAGAAGAATTCCCTTACGAGGTCCTTGCTTCATTTGAATATAAGGAGGATCTGCAGATCTCTTACTTCTTAAAACAGATCATGAATATGGTTGAAACGGGAAAACAGGTGCATATTCCCGCGAAAGTGATCACAGACTGGCTTCGCAGTAACGGATTTCTGGAAAAGAGGATGGATCCGTACTTGGGGAAAGAGGTTTCTGCAGCAACAGCCAAAGGAATCGACCTCGGAATCCGTTCCGCTCTTGCCGGAACCCCGCCCAATGAGTACTGCAGGACTACTTATAACCGGAACGCGCAGGAATTTATGGTACGGAATTTCTATCGTATTCTGCACGAGGCTTATGAAGCAGCCCGGAAAAACAAAGAAGAGAAAAAAGCCATGAAGCAGTCAGCTGATCAACTCACAAAAGAATTGATGACAGGAAGAAATCCCGAACCGGAAGGAATGCTGAAAGGATCAGATGCAGGGGCGGCAAGACTAATCGACAAAATCCTGGAAGATCCCGGCGCGACAGCACGCTATATCAGGGAATATGGCAATAAACTAAACTAAAGGGGAACCGGGGATGGTTATCGGGTTACGATGAAAGTGGAAGGAATCGGGTGTTTCTGCTGCAGAAAATAAATGACGGAAAAAGACTGGTCACCGCGCCTGCGACTTGGTACAATGCAAAGAGATAAAGGTTTGTTCTTATGATGCATGACGCACGAATTATTTTTTCAAGGAGGAAATGGTGGAATGATGAAAAAAGGAATAGGGATGATACTTTTAGCATCTGTTTTGTGTGCAGGCACCTTCCTGGCATCGCAGACAGATGAATTTACATTCCGCAACGGGATCACCTGGGGAATGTCAAAGGCTGAAGTGATCGGAACGGAGGAAGTTTCATCTTCTAATGAAGATGAAATGGACCTTCCAGATGGCAGTAAAATGTCATTTTTGGAGATCGAAGATGTGACAGCAGCAGGCTTTGATGCCGATGCAGAGTTCATCTTCATTGATGATTCGCTTGTTTGCTGCGGTTATGAGTTCGAGGATGAAACTGACAGGGACAAACTGCTGAAATCTCTGGAAGCGAAATATGGACAGTCAAGCCCAGTGGATTGGGAGGTTGTATTCACCCTGACAATGCCGCTTGGCGGGGACATGACTTATTTGCAGAACACAGACTTTTCCTGTGAATGGGATGTCTCTGATGATCTCTATATGATGATGTACGATGATGACGGGGAAATCGACGTGGTTTACCTTGACCGGGCGACAATGCTGGCTATGTCCGAGGAAGAATCTTTGGAGTCGGTTACCGAAGCGGCCACAGAAGAGATCAATACGGAAGGGCTGTAAAGTTACATGATCTGAAAAACGGTTAGCCCGATAAATTAGTCGACAAGAAATAGCCGCTTAGTTTACCAGACTTGGGCGGCTATTTCTGCGTCTTACCATGGTGATCATGAATATCATTGCCAAGTTCGTACCGATAGAATTCTATTTGTACCTATCGACTCCAGGCCTGAATTCAGACTTTTACTCTATCGTAACCTTTACTTTCGCGAAGACCCCGTTCTGCGCATAAGCATAGACATAACAGGTACCTTTCTTCACTCCTGTAATTTTGCCCTTCTTATTGACTTTGGCTACACTGACATTGCTGGATGCCCAGGCTACTTTCCGGTGA
>CADCOP010000216.1 GCA_902803065.1 uncultured Lachnospiraceae bacterium
ACGTGTCAGAACTGCTCCGCTTCCTTTACGGGACAAGAAGCTGGGTCGGCGACATGCAGGAGTTCCGGAACCGGGTCGCGGACAAATACCGCAAGGGTGATACGCTGAAGGGCTTTTCAGGGATGATCTACAAGGTCGACGGAGCTCCCGTATTCGGAGGGGAATCCGCAGTCCTTCCCTGCAGAGACAACCGGGCACGGCGTTTTGCCGCAAAGATCTACTATGATCTGGAAAGAGGCAAGGCCATCAATACGATCATGCCTCTCAGGGAAAAGATCATTGAGCTGACCAGGAGCGAAGAAGCAGAAGGGATCCTTCTGCCGATCACGGATGTGGGCTTCGCGGTCCTTGAACCCGGAATGAATAACTACGTGGAATTCCAGCCCTTCTGTAAAGACGGTGATGTGAGTGATGACGGCGAGTTCAGCGTAGAACAGCTCAAACCGCTGATCCGGAGCATGAATGAGGCTTTGCATTTGATCCACACAAGAAGGTTTATCCACAGGGATGTCAAGCCGGAGAACATTTATAAAAGCGATCAGGGAAAATACCTGCTCGGAGATTTCGGCGTCGTCAGCATGTCAGTCGAAAACCGGAGGATGACCCAGACCATCACAGGATCTCCGGATTACATGGCGCCGGAGATGCTGCTGGGAGACCCGACCGGCGGTGACGGAAAACGGTTCTATTTAAGCAACACGATCGATTACTACGCGCTCGGACTGACGATCGCTTCACTATTCGCGGGAAAGTACATATTCACCGGAGTGCCCAACAGGATGTACTACATGATGAACAGCCTTGTGCCTCTTCCCTCGGACCGGCAGGATCCTGAAAAAGAGCAGCTCCAGTCGCTGGTTACAGGATTGTGCCAGTACGATGTACATCACAGGTTCGGATACGAAGAGGTCCGCAGATGGCTTGCTGATCCCAGCGCAGTCATTGCTCCTCAGTATTCTTCGAATGTCTGGGCACCGCCTTTCAACTTTAAAACAGGAAAAGCGTCAACACCGGAAGAATTCTTCAAGGCAGCAACGGTAAGTGAAGCAGCCTGGGATGAAGCGGTAAAGATGCTTTACCGGGGCATGTTTTTTGATTATTTTAAAAACAAGGATCAGGCCCTTGCCAGCATGGCAAAAGATCTGGCTGAAGAACAGTACCCGGGCGGAAACACGGACAAATCCCACGACGGGGATACAGCGCTTTTCTGTTTCCTGCGCGCCATGTATCCGATGGGCGAATTCGTGTGGCGCGGCAAAAGGTACGCAAGCCTTTCAGAGATCGGCAATGCGGCGCAGCTGCAGGAAAATGCTGATAGCATGGCAGGCTTTCTGTCTGACCGGCTGCTTTCCGTATGGCTTGACAACAGCGAAGGACTGACCGGGGCAGATGCATCTACAAGGGCTCTGATCCGCGAGATCGAAGATCTGAGCCAGAAGAAAACTTACAGCCCCATTGCGGTTGCCTGGCTGGGCTTTGCCTTCGGCAGAAAGAAAAGCTGTTCATGGAAGGAGACAAGCATAGCCAACGTGAGCGATTTCGTGAAGAAAGCGACCACGTCACCTCAGTTTTTCTACGGCGAGGGCGGAACGATGGACCTGCTGAGGCACCGGAACAGGCAGTCCGTAGAACTGTTCGGACTCATCTGCAGTTTCGGCTACAAGGAGCATCTTCTGAAGATGCTCGTAAAGAAAAAAGACACGGATGAGACAAAGAGTTCATTACTGTTCGTTTTTCTTGAGAGCCTGGCAGGAAAAGATGCATCTCTCGTGGATACAGTACGCAGGAGCTACCTGAAATACGGCCCCCTGGGGTATCTGGGATATACACGAATGCTTGTCAGCAAAGGAATATACACAGGGACCACGCTGGAGGATGAAAAGGTTCTCCAGGAAGTGAAAAACTTTAAATATGAAAGACTCCCAACGCTCGCTATCGATGAGGAGAGCGCAGAGCTTGCGAAGCTGCAGAAACCGGTCACATACATCAAGGACCACCTGCAGAACAATCCGTATCTCGCGGAGATCGGCATCTTCCGCGGGAAAACGATGCGCTGCTCCCATGCAGACGGACTGTTCTGCTGCACCTTCCTCGGAGCCGAGGTGCCGATGGGCTTTTCGAAGCGGATGTCATGAAAATCGCGGCAGATAAGACCGGGCGTGATCAAAAGTCCCGGTCCGGACAGAATCTGCAGCGGATGAGGCCGGGCACGATCAAAAACCCAGGTCCGGACAGAACCTGCGGCGGATGAAGCC
>CADCOP010000217.1 GCA_902803065.1 uncultured Lachnospiraceae bacterium
GGTCATGATGCCTTTGCTGTAATTGGCGCTGATCGTGTTGGAACTGCCGCCGGGGAAGCGGAACAGATCTGTGCGGCAGCCTGTCTGTCTCTGTATGATGTCCTGCATTTTGTTAAAATCTGCCCAGTAGGCCTCGGGACTTGCGTAAATCTCGCTGTACTCGTGGGTGGCCGTGTGTACGGCGACTGTGTGGCCTGCATCATATTCCGCCCGGATCAGGTCCTGATAGTCGTCGTAGGCGGCTGTTACGAAGAACGTAGCCAGAACTTTGTGTTTTGCCAAAATATCCAGCAATTCCTCTGTATACTGGCCGGGACCGTCGTCAAAAGTCAGATAGATGATCTTGTCGGGATCCGCCTTCGGAGGCTTTTTGGCCTCCTCAGGAGAGGTCTGTGCAGCTTCATCGGTTTTCTTGCCGTCAGCGGCAGCGGCAGCAGCCTTAGCGGCGGCTTCAGGATCGATCACGGCAGCGGCGGCCGCCTCATCCGCGCTGATGGGTTTTCTCTTTACTGTGACATATCTCTCTTTGGTCGCCACATTTCCCCATTCGTCGGAAACGGAATAGGTGACGGTGTAGGTGCCGACTTTGTTTGTATCCACGGTTCCGCTGATGCTGATCTTATCAGTGACGTCGCCATCCGCGTCATCTTCGGCAGTGACGGAGTCTTTCCATTTCCCGCCCTGGAAAAGGAACCCTTCTTCACCGTTCGCGAAGCTGAAAACCGGAGCGTTTCTGTCATCGTAGAAGATCTCGCGCTGAGCAGTCGACGTGTTGCCGTACTGGTCCGACACGGAGTAGTAAACAATGCCGTCGCGCTCTTCGCTCGTGACCTTGTTTGTGACATCGCCGTCGTGATTATCAACTGCTTTATAGCCTTCCTCTTCGTATGCGTGATGCGGCAGCGTGTAGTAATCGTCCTTGTGCAGCAGTTCGATCACAGGGGGAGTTGTATCAACTATCACTACGCTCCGGGTCCCGCTGTCTGTGAGCCACAGGAATTTGGCGGTGTATGTAACTGTATAGGTGCCCGGCTCGTGGATGTTGACCCTCTCGGTAGAAGTCGTGACAGAGATCGGGTGATGGACAAAGCTGAGGATCGATCCGGTCACTTCCGCTTCGGCGCCCTGGTCCCTGTAGGATTCACCGCACTCGCTTGTCACGGATTCTTCTCCGATCAGCTTGAATTCAATCCTCCATCTATTGATACCGAACACAAAAACCAGAATGAAGGCGATGACGATTGCGGTAATGATCAAAGTGTTTCTGATATTCAGTTTTACAGGCGGCTTCTCCGGCGAAGGAGCAGCCGGGTTGTTCTGTCTGCTGTTTTCAGACATTCGTGGTCACCTCCTTTGCAGAGTTTAACTATACTGCCATTTTTATCCGGGTGTCAATTCTTCTGCAGAAGTTCTGAAGGGATGTTCACGGCAGTTGCGCGCCGGCGGCGGATTAGATAAGATAACACAGACAGAGTATTTTGGACGTCTGCAGGCTGCAAGCCTGCCTGTGGAAAAGCGGAAGGAAGAAGGTAATCAGATGGAGCTGTCTCCGAAAATCAGAGAAGTTGTGCGATATCTTGGATATCATGGAGTAGTCCCTGACGAAGAGGTCATGCGCGAGATCAATGACTGCATCCGCGATCTGCAGCAGGCAGTCACTCCGAGATTCGTCTATGAGAGATTTCCATTGTCCGTCCGCATTGAGCCGGACGCTGTACCGCTGATCTGTCTGGGGGACATTCAGGTCCGCAGCAGGAACCTGGCAAAGAACCTGGAGAATTGCTGCGGCGTCTACCTGATGGCTGTGACGCTGGGCCCCGGACCTGACAGGCTGATCAAAAGGGCGAGCGTCAGCAGTATGAGCAGAGCAGTGATCTATCAGGCGGCCGCCGCCGCCATGACGGAAGAATGGTGTGACAGGATCAATGAGAGGATCCGCCTGGAGGCGGAGAAGGAAGGGCTCTATACAAGGCCCAGATACTCTCCGGGTTATGGGGATCTCCCGCTCGAGATGCAGCGGGATATCAGCAGGATCCTGAATATGCCCAAGGAGATCGGCGTCAGCCTGACGCAGTCCCTTCTGATGACGCCCAGCAAATCGGTGACAGCGCTGATCGGTGTGTCGAAGGAACCGGGAGAGTGCCGCAGCAAAGGATGCGAAGAGTGCGAGGCCGCGGACAATTGTGTCTACAGGGCGTAAAGTAAAGACTCCCCCGCGTTATCAGTATAGAGATTTTGGAGGTAATAATGAGAAAAGGTCTGCTTGAGAGATTGGGTAAGGAATGGCTGGTCTTTGACGGAGGGACCGGGTCAATCCTGCAGTCGAAAGGGCTGCGGGGAGGAGAACTGCCGGAGACATGGAACCTCGTCAGGCCGGAGGATATCATAGACCTGCACTGCGGATATCTGCATGCCGGCTGCGATATTTTCAACACCAATACATTCGGCGCAAATGCGCTCAAATTTCCGGACAATCTCGAAGCGATCGTGACGGCCGCAGTGAACAACGCGAAGGAAGCCAGGCGCAGGGCCGGACGCGAAGACGCCTATGTGGCGCTGGATATAGGACCCACGGGAAAACTCCTTGAACCGCTGGGTGATCTGCCCTTTGAGCGGGCAGTGGAGCTGTTCGGGGAAGTCGTGCGCTATGGCAGCAGAGCAGGGGCAGATCTCGTTCTGATCGAGACGATGTCTGACAGCTATGAGGCAAAGGCGGCTGTGCTGGCTGCCAGGGAGAATTGCAGCCTGCCGGTCTGCATCACAGTCACTTTTGATGAGAAGGGAAAGCTCCTCACCGGGGGCAGCGTGGACTCCACCGTGGCGCTCCTTGAGGGACTGCGGGTGGACGCGCTCGGCGTCAACTGCGGTCTCGGACCGGAGCAGATGATTCCGATCGTCAAGCGGCTCACCGAGGTCTGCAGCGTGCCGGTCATAGTCAATCCCAATGCCGGCCTGCCCCGCACGGAGGGCGGCAGGACCGTTTATAA
>CADCOP010000218.1 GCA_902803065.1 uncultured Lachnospiraceae bacterium
ACGTAATCTGTGGAGATATACATCATCTTTGCGCCGATCCGGCTGCATACGGAGGCGATGTTGCGGGTGCCGTCAGCGTTGATGGCACGAACCTTCGCCTGTTTATCCTCATCCTCGGCAGCGTCAACAGCTGTCCAGGCAGCGCAGTGGATGACAGCGTCCGGGCAGAGATTTTCTATGATCCGGGAGACAGCGGCCGCGTCTGTAATATCCATGGCGACATACGGCATGCGGGTGACAGGTGTTCCGTCGTCGATTCCGGAGTACTGCGGGGCGATGTCGCTTCCGATTCCTTCGATCCCGTAAAGAGACAGTTCGTTCATGACATCGTGGCCAAGCTGGCCTGCAACGCCTGTTACAAGTATTCTCATGTAGTCCTCCAGTTCATTCTTCAGCGGTTCCCGTACATCTGCTCGTAATACTTTGTGTATTCGCCTGAGATGATGGGCTTCCACCAGTCTTCATTGTCAAGGTACCACCGGATCGTCTTTTTGATTCCGTCTTCAAACTTAGTCTCAGGCAGCCAGCCGAGGTCTCTGTGAATCTTTGCCGGATCGATGGCGTAGCGCATGTCATGTCCCTTGCGGTCTGTCACATGAGTGATCAGGCTTTCAGGTTTGCCGAGCTCTCTGCAGATGAGGCGGACGATATCAATATTGCGCATCTCATTGTGACCGCCTACATTATAAACTTCGCCGACTCTGCCATTGTGAATAATGAGGTCGATGGCACGGCAGTGATCCTCCACGTACAGCCAGTCACGCACATTGAGACCCTCACCGTAGACCGGAAGCGGTTTGTCCGCAAGGGCGTTGATGATCATCAGCGGGATCAGCTTCTCCGGGAAGTGGTACGGTCCGTAATTGTTTGAGCAGCGTGAGATGGTCACGGGCAGGCCGTATGTCCTGTGATAAGCGAGGACAAGAAGGTCGGCGGCTGCCTTGGATGAGCTGTACGGGCTGCTTGTATGGATCGGAGTTTCTTCGGTGAAGAAAAGATCCGGGCGGTCGAGCGGAAGGTCACCGTATACCTCATCTGTCGATACCTGATGATACCTCTGGATACCGTATTTGCGGCAGGCATCCATCAGAACGGAGGTCCCGATAATATTCGTGTTGAGGAATATCTGCGGATTCTCAATGGAGCGGTCTACATGGCTCTCTGCCGCGAAGTTGACAACGATGTCCGGTTTCTCCTCTTCAAACAGCCGGTAAACGGCTTCGCGGTCCGTGATATCCGCCTTAACAAAACGGAAATGCGGATCATCCATAACAGAGGCAAGCGTTGACAGATTGCCGGCATAGGTCAGCGCGTCCAGGCAGATGATTCTGTCATCGGGATGCTCTTTAAGCATATGGAAAATGAAATTGCTGCCGATAAAACCGGCGCCGCCGGTAACAATAATAGTCATGTGATAATCTCCTTTATCTTTTATCTGATATCTTTTATCTGAAATCATAGATCAGTTCATCACCCGCGCAGCTGCGGGAGCGATATACCTCCCGGAAGAGGAAGACAATCATGATGAATGGCGGATGTCGTGATACTTCCCGTCCAGGATATCCTTCAGGTACTGGCCGTACTGGTTTTTCTTCAGAACCTCGTATACGCGCAGAACATCTTCGCGCGTGATCCATCCATTCAGGAACGCGATCTCCTCCAGGCAGGCGATCTTCCTGTGCTGATGACCTTCAATCGTCTTAACGAAGTTGGTTGCCTCCACAAGGCTCTCATGAGTGCCGGTATCCAGCCATGTAAAGCCCTGCCCCAGAAGCTCGACATTCAGATTGCCTTTCTCAAGATAGATGCGGTTGAGATCCGTGATCTCAAGCTCGCCGCGGGCGGAAGGTTTCAGGCTTTTTGCGTACTCAACGACCTTATTGTCGTAGAAATAAAGGCCGGTCACACAGTAGTTGCTCTTCGGATGCGCGGGTTTTTCCTCAATGGAAACAGCTTTGCCTTCATCGTTGAATTCGACGATGCCGAAGCGCTCCGGGTCATCTACATAATAACCGAAAACTGTTGCGCCTTTCCCTTCTTCAGCGCATCTGACGGCGCTGCGAAGCCGTTTTGTAAGGCCCTGCCCTGCAAAGATATTATCGCCGAGGATCATGGCGGCACAGTCATCACCGATAAAATCCTCACCAATAATAAATGCCTGGGCGAGTCCGTCCGGGCTTGGCTGCACGGCGTATGTGAGCCGTACGCCGAACTGGCTGCCGTCGCCGAGAAGAGCTTCAAAACGCGGAGTGTCCGCCGGTGTCGAGATGATCAGGATATCGCGGATGCCTGCATTCATCAGGACAGACATCGGATAATAGATCATGGGCTTATCGTAGATCGGAAGAAGCTGTTTGGATGTCACCATGGTAAGGGGATAGAGCCTTGTACCGCTGCCTCCGGCAAGAATGATTCCTTTCATCTGAGATCTCCTTTCCTGTAATAAAGGCACGCGCAAAAGCGCGGCAGATCTTCTTTACTGCAGATATCATAAAAGGTGACGTAACGTCACCTTCAAGCATTTTTTTTCAGATCCTGCAGATAAATATTCCGGCGTCTTTTGTGATGCGGAAACCGCCGGCTGTTTTTTCGGATACATAGTCCCTGAATTCATCATACCGCTCGGAGAGCAGCCGGTTCTGGTTTCCATGGCATGAGAGAATATACTCAATGAGCGGCTGAGCATCTGTGACCAGCAGAGAATCCGGATACCGCAGAAGCTGCACGCCGCGAAATGCCTCAGAGAGGATACCGGCGCCATTTTCGAGGCCGAAGTTTTCGTAGAGCTTTTCGCCGGACAGAACGATGCGGGGATCAAAATCCTGTACCAGCTGTGTGATCTCAGCCATGTGGCGGGCACTGTACGTACTGCACAGAAAGGTCCCGTCCGGCTTCAGAAGCCGGGTGACCTCAGAACATACCTTCTGAATATCCCTGCAGTAGAAGAGAAGATGGTTTCCTATGATCAGGTCAAAGGAATGATCATCCGTAACGGAGCTTTCCGAAGGGATCTGCTGGGCGTCGAAGCAGCGGAAGGAGAAGCGCAGATCCCCGGGTCCGATGTTTCTTCTGGCGTCACGTATCATGCCGTCGGAGATATCGGAGAGGATGATGGAGACATCGCGGGGGATCCTGGACCTGTTCAGGGTCCACAGAGAGCCGTCGCCGCAGCCGAGCTCCAGGATCCGCATGCCTGAGCGTATATGGCATTGTTCAAAGATCCATGGAAACCATCCCTGCCGGTTTTCTGTATACAGGGTGTGAAGGCGGATGCGGGCGGCGAGGTTGACGGCTGATTTATACTGGGCGGAAAGGCTGTTCTCCATTCCGGTCAGATGGATCAGGGTCAGCATGCGGTCCCACCGGACCGTGTCTTCTTTTTTCAGAAGGTCGGTCGTTTCATTGAGAGCGGAAAGAACCTGCTGCATCCGCTCAATGCGGTCCTCAACGAGTTTTTTCTGCATCTGCAGTGAATTCAGCATGAAGCGGCGGTCTATATCATCGATCGTGAGCTCGCGGATCTCCTCCAGCGAGAAACCCAGGTACTTGAGAAGGAGGATCTGCTGGAGCCGCGCGAAATCAGAATCAGAATAGAAGCGGCGACCGCTTTCGTCTGTAAAGGATGGCTTGAGAATATTCTGTTTATCATAAAAACGGATCGTGCGTGTGGTTACGTTTGCCATTTTCGCAAACTGTCCGGAGGTATAAAAACCGTCCCTTTTCATGGGATGCTCCTTTTTTCTCTTGTTGTTTTATGTGCCATTAGCTATAATGGAACAGGTATGCAGACGCGTCCTGCCTTTCGCGGCGGGGAAATGTCATGTGTTCATCCAATTATAACACAGGACAGGCATGTATGCACAGAAGCGGAGGAGAGAGCATGTACAGAGACAGAACAGACAGTTATATAGAAAGCAAACGGGAAGAAATGCTGGAGGACCTGAAGACACTGGTCCGGATCAACAGCCAGAGGGGCGAAGCGAAGGAAGGCAAACCGTTCGGTGAAGGGCCGGCCGCTGTGCTTGCGCAGGCACAGGAGATGATGGAAAAATACGGACTTCGTGTCCGGAACTACGAAAACTACGTAGTAACGGGTGATTTCGGTCCCGCGGATAAAGAACTGGATATTCTTGCGCATCTGGATGTTGTTCCCGTAACCGAAGACTGGACTGTGACCGCACCCTTTGAGCCGCTGATCACAGACGGAAGGATATATGGCCGCGGTACCGCAGATGATAAGGGACCGGCGATCGCCGCGCTGTATGCGATCCGTGCCGTAATCGAACTCGGACTGCCGCTGAAAAAGGGCGTACGCCTGATCCTCGGATCCGATGAAGAGTGCGGATCTTCTGATCTTGCGTATTATTATGGTATTGAGAAAGAGGCCCCCTGCACATTCACACCGGATGCAGACTTCCCGGTGATCAATCTTGAAAAGGCAAGGCTTGCGAAGTCTTTTACAGCATCCTATAAAAAGCAGGAAGCCCTCCCGGCGCTCATTTGCCTGGAAGCCGGTTCCAAGGTGAATGTGGTTCCCGCAAATGCTGCGGCAAAGGTGGCAGGACTGGATGAAGAAACGGTCCGCGCCGCGGCGGCAGAAAAGGAGAGCGAGACCGGAGTATCCTTCACTGTCACAACGGAGGATGGCGTGTGCCTGATTCAGGCTAAGGGCGTGGCAGCTCACGGATCAACGCCGGAAGCCGGGAACAATGCGCTGACAGCGCTTCTTGCTCTGCTTGATACGCTTCCTCTTGCCGCCGGAACAGCCAGAGATCTGATCCACAGCCTTGCTGCCATGTATCCGCATGGCGACACAGAAGGAAGGACCATCGGCGTAGCCATGCAGGATGATAAATCCGGCGCCCTGTCCATGAACCTTGGCATCCTGAAGATGACAGAGACCGATCTTTACGGTGAGTTTGATGTGCGTGCTCCGCTCTGCGCAACCGACGAGAACCTGACCGAGGTCGTGCGCAGAAGATTTGCGGAAGCAGGAATCATGATGGAACCGGGAAACATGAAGAAAGCCCATTATGTGCCCGAGGATACGGATTTTGTTAAGACGCTCCTGACAAGCTATGAGCATTATTCAGGAAAGCCCGGCAAAGCCCTGTACACAGGCGGAGGTACCTATGTCCATGAGCTTGAGCGCGGCGTAGCATTCGGATGCATGAGCGAGGATGTGGATAATCATATGCACGGCGATGATGAGTTCATGGTGATCGACACGCTGATCATGAGCGCCAAGATCTTTGCTGATGTTATCATGAAGCTCTGCGGAGAAAACGAATAAAAAAATGACCGCCCGGCGCTGACCTGATCCTGAATGGATCCGGCAGCGGCCGGGCGGTTTTTTAATGACTGAAAAAGTATTTACAATGATCAGAAGCCGTATTCTTTAAGGATCTCCTGTGCCTTTGCGGCATCATCGCAGACGACGAGAACAGCATATTTTCCTTCGGTATCGATGACTGCCTTGTCAAGCTTGTCGACCTCGCCTGCGTTATAGGACGCGTACAGTTCTGACTGGTTTTTGACTCGTGATTCAAACAGCTTTCTGACATCCTCTGCTTTTGAGGCATCGGCAAGCTCGATCACGGCGACTTCACAGGCGGTTGCCCCGGAACTCGTGTAGGCGGACGCATTCGCAATATCCGCGGCGTCGATCATGTAGATGGTGGGAATAATGCTGCTGCTTGCCTCCGCAAGGGTATCCGATGTGACGGTTTCCTTATTCAGCTGTTCCGCAAGTTTTGCGGTATCGACAGTCAGTTCTGCTTTGGAGGGCTCCTTTTTTCCGCTGCAGCCGGCGAGAGCAATGCAGAGAAGAATCGCCATGCATGCTGTTTTAAGTACGTTGCTTACTTTCATTCCATATAACTCCCTTCAGAATCAGATGTAGTGGTTTTTCAGGAACTGGAGCATCATTTTGGTGTACTTTTCGTAGAGATGAACTCCGTCCTGCGAGGCGTCGGATAAGAGAGCGTTGTAGCCGTTGTTGAACATTTCATTCAGATTGATGTAATGACAGTAGTCAAGATCTTCGCATGCCTGCAGGAGATACTTGTTTACAGTTATAACATTCTCATTATTTACATAATCCGTTGTCGTTTTTGATTCATCGACATAGATAACAGAGCAGATATAGATGACGGCCTTTGGCTGCAGCTTGTGGAACTGGCCGAGGATCGTTTCAACATCGTCCAGGAACATTTCCCAGGGATAATATCCCAGATCATTCGTACCCAGCATCATGTAGATCTTGCCGTACTGACGGCCGCTGAGCGCCTGGTAGACGGTAATATTTCCGTCAGGTGTCGTGATCCTTGTTTCGGGAAGCGCATCGATGCTCATACCGACACTTGTCAGGAAGGTCCCCTGCGTGATGCCGGAAGTGTTCCGGAAGCCTTCCATGCGGGAATCACCGATAAAGACCGCGTCGCTGAAGTAGGAATCATCCATGGAGGTGTCCTGCTTCTGAACCAGTGCCGGACTGTTGATCACTTCCGCGGAAGAGACAGCGGGCTGGTCCGGATCCAGTGCCTGGCTGTCGGAGCCTGAAGCTTCATTGTATTCCCCGGTTGCGGAGAAGCCGGCAAGAACTATGTTGCCATCTCCTTCGGCAGAGGGATCCACCATGGTCTCTTCACCGGAAGAAGAGGTATCCGTGACGGTTACCTCCTGCGGCGCATTCTCTGTGTTTTGTACAGTTGCGGTATTTTCTGCAGACGAATGCTGCGTAAACATTCTATAGACAAGCCGTCCTTCGAAGACTACAAGCACCACGATGACCAGAATGAGGAGCCGGAGCACCATCATATTGTTCTGCGGTCTGCGTTTCCTGCGAGTACGGGAAGAAGATCTCCTGTTTCGTGAAGAACGGGTTTTGCTGCTGTTTCTGGCTGCCATGAACCCAACCTCGCTTTAAGTTTACAATTGAACATTGCATTTTAATATTATATAATATTCCGGTTGATTGTAAAGACTTTTTTGGATATTGCAGGAGCAGCCACATGATATTCAGCAGCCTGTTATTTCTGTTCCGCTTTTTACCGGCGGTCCTTTTATTTTATTACATAGTACCTTCGTCGGCCCGCAATCTGGTCCTTCTGATCATGAGCCTGATTTTTTACGCGTGGGGAGAACCGGTATACATCCTCCTCATGCTCGTTTCAATCCTGATCTCGTATCTGGGCGGATTTTTCGTGGACTTTTTTCTTGCGCGCGGCAGGGACAAGAGCGCCATGGCGGCGCTTGTCATATCGACGGGCGCAGGGCTGGGGCTCCTCGGTTTCTTCAAATACGGGGACTTTCTGATCAGCAGCGTGAACGCCGCCGCGGGAACGCACATCGCGCTTTTTCACGTTGCTCTTCCTATCGGTATTTCATTCTACACATTTCAGACCATTTCCTATATTATAGATGTGTACAGGGGAAATGCCAGAGTCCAGAAGAACATCATATCCTACGGCGCTTATGTGACAATGTTTCCCCAGCTGATCGCGGGACCGATCGTACAGTACAAGACGATCGACAGGCAGCTGAGAGAGCGCAGGGAGACTGCAGAGGAATTTGCAGAGGGTGTCAACCGGTTTATGATCGGCCTTGGCAAGAAGGTGCTTCTTGCCAATAATGCTGGCCTTCTCTGGGACAGGATACGTGTTCTGCCGGCGGAAGAGATTCCCGCGCTGAGCGCCTGGCTCGGTATCGCTGCATTTACATTTCAGATCTACTTTGATTTTTCGGGTTATTCTGACATGGCGATCGGCCTGGGACACATGTTCGGATTCCGTTTTCTTGAGAACTTTGATTATCCCTACATGTCACGGAGCGTCACGGAATTCTGGAGAAGATGGCACATATCGCTCGGGACATGGTTCCGTGAATATGTTTACATCCCGCTCGGCGGAAACCGCGTGAGAAGGGCGAGGTTTATCCGGAATATCCTGATCGTCTGGATGCTGACAGGCATATGGCACGGCGCCAACTGGAACTTCCTGGGATGGGGCCTTTACTACGGGCTGATCCTGCTTGGCGAAAAAATGATCTACGGGGACAGGCTGCAAAGAGCGCCGGCTCCGCTTCAGCATATCTATACCATGTTCATCGTCATGATCGGGTGGTTCATCTTCTCGCTGCCGGACATCAGCTCAGGGCCTGCTTATTTTCTGTCGCTGTTCGGCCGCGCAGGCTTTGCGGGAGGAGAGAGCGTATACCTGCTTGTTACGAATGCGGTCCTGCTGCTGATCCTGATCCTGGGGTCACTGGATCTGCCGGCCAGAGCTGCGGGCATGCTCCTGACACGCTTTGAGAATCATGACTGGATCTGCATCCTTCTGAGGGGCGCTTTTTATGTGTTTATCTTTGTGCTTTCAGTTGCGTTCCTTGTGGATGCTTCATACAATCCCTTCCTGTATTTCAGGTTCTGATGCTTTTGCAGCGATGGGATACTCTGATAAAAAGGTAATGAATAAGATATGAACCGAAAACAATCATGGAACCTTACAACTCTGTTTATACTGCTGATCTTCGGCTTCTGCCTTGCATCCATGCTTAAGCCTGTATCAGAATTCTCTGAGAAGGAGAACAGGAAGCTTGCGCAGATGCCGGCCATTACAGCGGAGAGTATTTTTTCGGGTTCCTTTGAAAAAGATTATGAAGACTATCTGACAGATCAGTTCCTTTTCCGGGACACGTGGATCGGACTGAAGACGAGGGCGGAAGCGCTGATCGGAAAGAAGGATACAAACGGCGTATATCTGGGCAGGGACGGTTACCTGATCGAAATGCATGACGGCGTTTTTACCGCGGACCTGGCGGAGCAGAATGCAGAAAGCCTTGCCTCCTTTGCTGAGCTTTGTGCTTCAAAATGGCCTCAGACGCGTCTGCATGTCATGATCGTCCCGAATGCCGTTGATATTCTTCGCGATAAGCTTCCTGCTTTCGCGTCACCCTATGATGAGGAGATATACCTCGGACACCTCAGAGATATGCTTCCGGCGGATGTCTGGTTTGATGCATCCGCAGTACTGAAGCAGCATTCGCAGGAGGAGATCTTTTACAGGACCGATCATCACTGGGAAACGCTTGGCGCCTACTATGTTTTTGAAACCTGGGCCAGGGAAAGACTCGGTGAAGAGATCCGCAGGGATGAATACGACCAGGAGACAGTGAGCACATCTTTCGAAGGTACAGTGGCTGCGAAGACAGGGGCTTTTATCCATCCGGATACGATCGAACTGATGCGTCCTGTCCGGGAGCCTTCTGTCACTCTGACATACAACCGCAGCGATGACATACGCTCTACTCCGTATCAGATGAGTGCCCTGGAGACGCGTGATCAGTACAATGTGTTTTTCGGCGGCAATAATGGACTGATCGAAGGGGAAACAGATGCCGGTGGAGAAAGAAAGGTCCTTGTCATTAAGGATTCCTACGCTCATTGTTTTGTTCCCTTCCTGTACGGTATCGCCGCTCAGGCGGATATGCTGGACCTGAGATACTACAATCAGAATCTTTCCCTTCTGATCGATGAGAAGGGATATACAGATATTCTGCTGCTGTATAACGCGGCAGGTTTCGCCGGCGATACATCCCTGGGCAAGCTGCTGCTGTAAGGCGGCGGGAAGGATAACTGACGCAGACCTGAGCAGATCACAGAAAGGAGTCGTACATGAAATGCCTGGAAGCGCAGCGGCTGATGCAGCTGTTTCTTGAAAAAAAGCTGAAAGCGCCGCAGCTCCATGACTTTGTGGAGCACATTGAAAGCTGTCCGGACTGCCGTGAGGAGCTGGAGCTGAACATGGCTGTATACAGTACGCTTCTGAACGGGAAAGAAAAGGACCGGTTCGATTATAACTTCGCGGAACGGACCAATTCATATCTGCGGGTAGCGAAGAGATATCTTCGCAGAGTTCGGATGAGGCATATCACCCAGGGCACTGTGATCATCCTGGCACAGCTGGTCCTGCTGCTGTTCGTGTTTTCCTCTGTTGAGGGAAAATTCATCAGGGATCACGGCAAGGGTTTTTTCAGCTATATTTTTGCGGTGAATGAGGAAACGGAAGAGGATTCAGAAATGCTGTCGGAAGCAGTGAGCGAATCACTGACAGAGATGCAGACGGAGGCAGTGAGCGAAACGCTGACAAAGATACAGACGGAAACAGCTGCGCAGACGCAGACAGAGACAGCGGCGGGAGACCGCGGAACAGGGAACACAGAACCGGGAGGCAGATGATGGGAAAAGAAAAGATCGTTCTGATCGATGGACACAGCATTCTGAACAGGGCATTTTACGGCATTCCGGATCTTACGAATGGCGAAGGCCTGCATACGAACGCAGTCTATGGATTCCTGAATATCATGCTCAGGATCCTGGAGCAGGAAAACGCGCAGTATCTTGCCGTCGCTTTTGACCTGCACGCACCGACCTTCAGACATAAGATATACAGTGCTTACAAAGGAACGCGGCATCCCATGCCTGAAGAGCTCAGGGAGCAGGTCCCGCTGATGCAGGAGATGCTGCGGGCCATGCGGGTTCCGCTGATGATGCTGGAAGGCTATGAAGCCGACGACCTGATCGGTACAGTTTCCCTGCAGATGGAGCAGAAAGGTCTTGATGTGACGATCATCTCAGGCGACCGTGACCTTCTGCAGCTGGCGTCTGATACGACGCTGGTCAGGATCCCTAAAACAAAGAGGGGCGTTACGGAGGTGGAAGACTACCGCACCCAGGATGTGATCGACAGGTATCAGGTAACGCCGTCAGGCATCATTGAGCTAAAGGCTCTCATGGGTGATGCGTCTGACAATATTCCGGGAATTCCGGGCGTTGGCGAGAAGACAGCTGCAAAGATCATCGCCGCGTACGGGACCATTGAGAACGCTCACGCTCACGCGGATGAGATCAAACCGAACAAGGCAAGAGAATCTCTTCTTGCCCATTATGACATGGCGCAGTTATCCAAGACCCTGGCGACGATCAACCGGCACAGTCCTTTTGAACTGGACCTTGAGAGCGCCAGACTGGGGAATCTTTTTACGAAAGAAGCTCTGGCTCTGTGCCGCAGGCTTGAATTCAAAAACCTTCTGGCCAGATTTGAAAACAGCGCAGAAGAGACGGGCAGGGCAGAAGTACCTGTCTATGAAACGGCCGGAACCGAGGAGGAAGCCCTGCGTCTCCTTGCAGGCGCGGCAACCGGCACAGCCGCGGGAATCCATGTTCTGCGCGCGGGAGAAAGAGGAAAGGTACTGGGAGCTGCGGCAGCTTTTGAGGGAACCGAGCCGATCTTCATCCGGAACGGAGAAGGCAGCGCAGCCATATCGCAGCAGCGCCTTTCGCAGATCCTCAGAGGTATCGGCGAAAAAACGCAGGTATTGTGCGCCATTGACCTCAAGAGCCAGCTGGACATGCTGGGGGAAGAGCGGCCGGAGAGGTACTTTGACGCAGCCGTTGCGGCATATCTTCTGAATCCCCTGAAGAGCCAGTATACCTACGATGACATTTCGAAGGATCACCTGGGCAGACTGCTGCCTGCCGCGGAAGAACTCATCGGGAAAAAGCCGGAAGCGCTTGAAACTCTCATGGATACAGAAGAAGGGTTCCGGAAGGCCGTACGTTTTGCCTGCCTTTGCGCTCAGACAGCGCTGGAGAGCCGCGGCACACTGATCGAAAAACTCAGGGAGACAGACATGCTCCACCTTTTTGAGGAGATCGAGATGCCTCTTGTCTTTACGCTCTATGAGATGGAAAAAGCAGGCATCACTGTCCGGGGCGACGAGCTGCGCGAGTACGGTGAGAGGCTCTCAGGTCAGATCAGCGTGCTCGAAGAAAAGATCTATGAGGAAGCCGGAGAGAGGTTTAACATCAATTCGCCCAGGCAGCTCGGCTCTATCCTGTTTGAGAAGATGCATCTGCCCTATGGCAAAAAAACGAAGACCGGCTATTCCACAGCTGCCGATGTTCTTGAAAAGCTCTCGGAGGAATATCCCTTTGTTTCAGACATTCTTGAGTACAGGCAGCTGACCAAGCTCAAGAGCACATACGCGGACGGATTGTCAGCGTTCATAGAGGCGGACGGAAGGATCCACGGAAAATTCAATCAGATGGTTACGGCCACGGGACGCATCTCGAGCGCGGATCCCAACCTGCAGAATATTCCGGTCAGGACGCAGCTCGGAAGGGAATTGCGGAGAGTATTCGTGCCGGGAGAAGGCTGCGTGTTCGTAGATGCTGACTATTCACAGATCGAGCTTCGCGTGCTGGCGAGCATGTCGGGGGATCAGAACCTGATCGACGCGTACAGGCAGGCGAAGGATATCCACGCCATAACCGCTTCGCAGGTGTTCCATATTCCGCTGGATCAGATCACGGCAGTGGAGCG
>CADCOP010000219.1 GCA_902803065.1 uncultured Lachnospiraceae bacterium
CGGAATTTCTACAGCGGCGACAAAGGCCTGCAGCTGATCTGCGAGACAGACGGCGTCATGATCGGGGAGCCGCAGGAAGCGATCTATACCATACTTTCGGGAATGCATGAAGCGGCTTTTTGCAACACGGTCTTTATTCCGCAGGCAGGGGCAAAAACGGAAAAGGTCCTCCCGGAGCAGCTCCGGGATTACATGCTGCGCATACAGGAGACAGGGGACGGATCAGTCAATGTCGGCGCTGCGATCGAAAACCTGCGCAGGCGCAGGCGGGATATAGAACAGCAGAAGAAGGCCGAGCAGGAAAAACTGGACAAGGAGATCGCCCAGAAAAAGCTGGAGATCAGCTATCTGCAGTCCGAACTTGCAAAAAGCAGTTTTGAAGAAACCGGGTCAGGAGCTGATGTCCGGGACCGGCAGGGAGGCAGCCGGGCAGACAGTGAACTGCAGCAGAGAGCCAGCCGGGCAGACAGTGAACAAATCAGCATTCTGCCGTATCTGTGCGCGGCGGATGTTCTCTGCCTGATCGCGTGTGTTCTGTCCTACGCCTGTGTATTTGCTGTGCAGGCCCTGCATATGCGCATCCTTCTGTTTGTGCTCGGCACTGTGTTTGCCGGTGCTTTTTCAGGTATTCTTGCGTATCTGATCAGGTACCTGCGCTTAGCCCGGGAAGAGCGGCGGAGCCGGACAGGCACAGATAAAGGTGCTGGCAGGGAACTTCCGGATAACAGCAGAAGAACATCATCGGAGATGGAGAGCCCGGGACAGAAAGCCCAGAGAGATCAGCTGCGCCGCGAGGAGGCGGAGAGGATCCGGCAGACAAGGCGGGTACAGATGCGGAACGCGCAGGCAGAGCTTGATGAATTATACAGGAAAAGCGCGGATCTTTCAGCCAGTGATACAGATGCAGACGCGCTCGACCTCGCCATGCTCAGGATCCGTGAGATCTCAGGCGGCATGGTCAGGGAGACCGGCAGAGAATTTGAGCGGAACGCTTCAAGAATTCTGTCGGAACTGACAGAGGGACGGTATACGGCTATTTCATTGGATGAAAAGCTTGAAGTGCGGCTGAATACGCCGGACAGGCTGCTCTACCTGAGCCAGGTCAGTTACGCCGCCATGAACCAGGTCTATTTCGCGCTGCGCATGGCAGCCGGAGAACTTCTGGGCGGCCGCAGGCTCCCCATCATCCTGGATGAGACCTTTTCCATGTACGATGACGACAGGCTCGCCGCGGCGCTCCGCTATCTGGAGCATTCCGGGCGTCAGGTCATCCTCTTTACAAGCCAGACAAGGGAGAACGATATGCTCAGAGGATCTGAGCTTTAAGCAATGCAATTGAGAGAAGAAAGAAACAAAGGGCTGCCGGAAGGCAGCCCTTTGTGATGTATATTCCTATAGCTTGTTGTGCTTCTCGAGAAAGTCGTTGATCCTGTCGATCGGGTCGAGAAGCGAACTGACGGAGCCGTCATGGTTCATTGTATCGATGATCAGGGCGATGAATTTGCTCATGTCACAGCTCGTATAGTACGGGCGGCTGAGCAGCTCCGGTGACTGATAGGTCAGGTTGGTCGTCAGAAGCTGTGTGAATTCCCCGCGTTCATACGCCTCATCAAATTTCTTCAGGCCTCCGGTAAACAGTCCGAAGGTGGCGCAGATGAATATTTTCCCGGCATTCCGCTTCTTTAGCTCCGCGGCGGTCTCAAGCACGGTGTCGCCGGAGGATATCATGTCATCGATGATGATCATATCGCGGCCTTCCGCGTTTGCGCCCAGGAATTCATGCGAAACTATGGGATTAAGGCCTCTGTCGTCAAGCTTTGTGTAATCCTTTCTCTTGTAGAACATGCCCATGTCAATGCTCAGGACATTTGCCATGTAGATAGCACGTTTTGTTCCGTTCTCATCCGGGCTGATGACCATGGTCCGCTCCGGGGAGATCTTGAAATCCGGGAACTTGGAATAGATTCCCTTGATGAACTGGTATGCCGTATGGTAATTCTCAAAACCGTGGAGAGGGATGGAATTCATCACGCGCGGGTCATGGGCGTCGAAGGTCACGATGTTGTCAACCCCCATGCTGACGAGCTCCTGGAGAGCCATGGCGCAGTCAAGCGACTCACGGTTTGTCCGCAGAAGCTGACGGCTCTCATACAGGAAGGGCATGATGACCGTGATCCGGCGGGCTTTCCCGCCCACCGCGGCGATAATCCTTTTCAGATCCTGAAAGTGATCGTCCGGGGACATGTGATTGAGAAAGCCGTTCATTTTATAAGTGATGCTGTAGTTACAGACATCCACCATCATGAACAGGTCGTCGCCGCGGACAGAACTGAAGATCTGTCCCTTTCCTTCTCCGCTTCCGAAGCGGGGGGCGGCTATGTCAACAAGAAAGGACGGATGCTCGATCTCAGATTCGTACAGATGACCGGCGTCCTCCGGAGCTATTTCCTTTAACCTTTGCAGGCGCCAGGACGTGATGTAGGAATTGACCTTGCGGCCAAGTTCCTCGCAGCTCCCGAGCGCTACGATGCCCAGATCTCCGTGAAGCATCTTGTCTTTGTTACGTTCAACAGATCTATGCGCCATGTTATGACCTCCCGCTGA
>CADCOP010000220.1 GCA_902803065.1 uncultured Lachnospiraceae bacterium
AAACATAGTCGACATTCAGTGAACCAAAATTCAGTACTTTCATAATCGTAAACCTCCTAAACATCCTGTGTGCAGCCGGGCGAGGATTGCCCTGACATCCTACGTCAGCAGAAATATTATACAACAAAAAGCATCATGGGGCAATGGAAGACAGCAGTAGAGCGGGCATCTGGTATTCAGTAAGTGTTCGATCCCTTCGCCGCAGACAGGAGCAAGAAAGAGCTAATGGGCATCTACATTTCAAGAAATGGTCAATCCCTTCGCCCTCGGCAAGAGCAAGAAATTGAGAATGGGCATCTACTATGCAAGAAGAGTTCAAACCCTTCGCCGGCGGCAGGAGCAAGAAAGAGAGAATGGGCATCTACTATGCAAGAAGAGTTCAATCCCTTCGCCGGCGGCAAGAGCAAGAAAGAGAGAATGGGCATCTACTATACAAGAAATATTCAATCTCTTCGCCGCAGGCAGGAGCAAGAAAGAGAGAATGGGCATCTACCATACAGGAAGAGTTCAAACCCTTCGCCTCAGAGCAGAGCACTGATAGCGGCAGGGGTATGAATGGCAAGAATTGCTTGTTTTGTCTGCAATTTATAAATATTCTCTAAATGGTATATGCTTTTTTCCTGTTAAGGAATATAATGCTCTCTATAATACGCTGATAAGAGTGAAGAATTATAGAAAAGAAACCGGAAAGGAGAATACCGGGAAATGATAAGACTTGCCAGGTATCTGAAGGGGTCTGTGGGAGTGATCGCGTGCATACTGATCCTGCTGATCCTGCAGGCGAACTGTGATCTGGAGCTCCCGAATTATACTTCGAAGATCGTTACACAGGGAATTCAGCAGAAGGGCGTGGAGGATGCGGTTCCCGGGCGCTTGACGAAGCAGTCCTTTGAGGATCTGCAGCTGTTTATGAATGATGAGGAGATCACGCTGCTCACGCAGTCTTATGAGCAGGATCCTTCATCTGCGTATGGTGAATACGTTCTTACAAAAGAAGCTTCTGAAAACAAGGAAGCTCTCGCTTCCGTTCTTGAGAAGCCGGAGACTGTGCTCATGCTTCTGACTTCGGATTCAGATGTACTGCAGAGCCTGAATCTGGGAGGCGCGGGGAGCACCGGAAGCACTGGGAGTACTGGAAGCACCGGAAGTACCGGGAGCGCCGGCAATACTGCCGGCATGGATCCATCAGCCATTCTCCCGGCGCTCCGGCTTCTTCCGAAGGCGATGCGCTCGCAGATGCTTTCTCAGATGGATTCGTATCTGCAGGCGATGCCCGAGGCGACCATTACGCAGATGGCTGTCCGTTTTGTGCAGCAGGAATATGAGTCCATGGGTATCGATCTTTCTTCGATCCAGAACAGATACCTGTTGGTCACCGGGGCTAAGATGCTGGGGCTCTCGTTCCTTGCCATGCTTTGCACCATTGCTGTGGCGTTTCTCTCTGCCCGCCTGGCGGCCGGGACGGCGTTCCGTCTCAGAGGTGATGTTTACCGGAAAGTCATGAGCTTTAACAGCGAGGAATTCAGCCGGTTTTCCACGGCGTCGCTGATCACCCGGAGTACGAATGATATCCAGCAGGTCCAGCTGTTTCTGGGGATGGGCCTGCGCACGGTATTGTACGCGCCGATCCTGGGGATCGGCGGCGTTGTCAAGGTCGTGAACACAAATGCGTCCCAGAGCTGGGTGATCGCTCTGGCCGTTGGTCTGATCCTTGTCCTGATCCTTGTTCTTTTTAAGATCGCGATGCCGAAGTTTGTCAGTCTGCAGACGCTGATCGACCGCCTGAACCTGGTGACCAGGGAGCAGCTGAGCGGCGTGATGGTGACCCGGGCCTTTTCGGCGGAGAAGCACGAGGAGGAGCGCTTTGAGAAAGCAAACCGGGAGCTGACCGGGACGCTGCTGTTTGTCAACAGATGCATGACATTCATGATGCCTCTTATGATGATCATCATGAACGGCGTTTCGGTTCTGATCGTTTATTCCGGCGCCTACGCGATCGATGCAGGAAAGATGCAGGTCGGCGATATCATGGCGTTCATCCAGTACGCCATGCAGATCATCATGTCCTTCCTTATGATCTCCATGATGTCCGTCATCCTGCCCAGGGCCAATGTCGCCGCGGGACGAATTGCGGATGTGCTGGAGACGAAGGTGCGGATGCAGGATCCGGAGAACCCGGAGCATCCGGCGGATGATCAGAAGGGGACTGTGCAGTTCGATCATGTGACCTTTGCCTATCCTGACGCGGAGGAGCCGGTCCTTCAGGATATTGATTTTACGGCTGAGAAGGGACAGACGGTCGCGTTTATCGGAAGTACCGGAAGCGGCAAGAGCACCCTTGTCAACCTGATCCCGCGGTTCTTTGATGTGACAGAGGGCGCGGTGCGGGTGGACGGCGTGGATGTGCGCCGGATGGACCGGAAGGACCTGCGGAGCCGCATCGGCTATGTGCCCCAGAAGAGTGTGCTGTTTTCGGGAACCATCGCGACCAACATCTGCTATGGCGTAACGGACGCGGATCAGGCTCAGATGGAAGAAGCCGCAAGAACGGCCCAGGCGGAAGAATTCATCTCGGAGAGAGAGGACGGATACAAGTCCATGATCGCCCAGGGCGGCAGCAACGTGTCCGGCGGACAGAGACAGAGACTCTCCATTGCGAGGGCGATCGCCAAAAAGCCGGAGATCCTGATCTTTGACGACAGCTTCTCCGCGCTGGATTTCAAGACAGACGCGGCCCTGCGCAGGGCGCTGCGAGAGACGAAGGCGGAGACGACAGTCCTGATCGTTGCCCAGAGGATCAGCACGATCATTCACGCGGACCAGATCATCGTTCTTGATAATGGCAGGATGGCTGGCAGGGGAACCCATGAGGAGCTGATGAAAACCTGTGAAGTCTACCGGGAGATCGCGACGTCACAGCTGTCGGAGGAGGAACTGGCGGGATGAGCGAGAATAACAGAACCAGCAGCAGGCCCGCGCGCCCGATGGGCGGCCGCCGGGGAATGACGGGAGAGAAAGCGAAAGACTTCAGTGGAAGCATGAAAAAGCTCCTCTCCTATATGAAACAGTACAGGCTCCGCCTCTTCATTATGATCTTCTGCGCGATCGGCGGGACGGTATTTACCATCGTCGGGCCCAGGATCCTGGGCAGGGCGACGACGGAGCTGTTCGCCGGGATCATGGCTAAGATCGCCGGTACCGGCGGCATCAATTATACAAAGATCGGCCAGATCCTTCTTTCCGTGATGGGATTGTACGGTCTGAGCGCCCTGTTTTCGCTTGTGCAGGGCTTCCTGATGACGGGCATTTCCAATGATGTGACCTACCGGCTCAGGAAAGATATTTCCGTGAAGATCAATGAGCTGCCGCTGCGGTATTACGAAAGCCGCACGACGGGCGAGATCCTCTCCCGCGTCACGAATGATGTGGATACGCTGCAGAACGGCATCAACCAGAGCGTCACCCAGCTGATCACATCTGCCACGACGCTGGTGGGCGTGCTGATCATGATGCTCAGCATCAATGTCTGGATGACTCTGGCAGCGCTTCTGATCCTGCCCGTTTCCATGATCATCATTGCTTTTGTCATGCGCCACTCTCAGAAATATTTCTTCGGGCAGCAGAAGTACCTGGGAGAGGTCAACGGTCAGATCGAGGAGGTCTACGGCGGCCAGATGATCGTGAAGGCTTTTAATAAGGAAGAGGATTCCATCGAAGAGTTCGGGAAGGTAAAC
>CADCOP010000221.1 GCA_902803065.1 uncultured Lachnospiraceae bacterium
AAACCCGGTCTTCCCGGGAACCTTCGGATTATGTCCTCGTTGCAGCTGAAGGTGATGTCGATCTCCTGTTTTTCCAGCATCGGAAGCAGCTTTGCCGAGCTGTCCTCAAGAAGCTCGATCCGGATCCCCGGGTACTTCTCAGCGAAGCCTTTCAGGATATCCGGCAGTATGCATCCGCTGATATAGGGAGAAGCTCCGATACGGATCTGTCCTGTTTCCCCGTTTTTCAGGTCCCGGATCTGATCGGTCATCTCCTTCTCCAGCATAAGCGTCCTCTCGATCGTGCGCAGAACGATGCTCCCTGCCGGTGTAAGGCGCAGAGGCTTAGCCTCCCTGTCAAAGATCGCTTCCCCATATTCCTCCTCGATCCTGCGGACAGCGATGCTCAATGCCGGCTGTGTGACAAACAGCTTCCGGGCTGCCGCTGAAAAGCTCCCCTCCTGCCAGATGGTATAGATGTATTTCCATTCCTGCTGCATGAACTGCCTCCTGTTGATTTATATAAATAGTATTTATAGTAATATAATTACCATAAATTTTATTAACTGGCAATCCTGTGCTATAGTAATGACATAAGGAACATAACATTCGCATTCTCAGGAGGTGTTTCCATGCATGCAATCGAAAAAATACTCGCAAAAAACAGCGGCCGCAGCTGTGTCACGACTGGTGAGATCGTGACCGCGAAGGTCGATTTTGCCGAGATCAATGATCTGTATCTGCAGACTGTATATTCCTTCTATGAAATGGGTGGAGAAAAGGTCTGGGATAATGAAAGATGTGCTTTCGTGTTTGACCACTACGCTCCATGTCCTGATATCAAAAGCGCTTCCAACCATAAGGAGATGCGCGAGTTTGCGCAGAAAAACGGCCTGCGCTTCCATTTCGACATCAATAAAGGCGTATGCCATCAGGTCATGCCGGAAGCCGGAGTGATCTATCCGGGCATGATCGTTGTGGCAACTGACTCCCACACAACAACACACGGCGCATTCGGAGCCATGGGCACCGGCTGCGGAGCGACCGACATGGCGACGATCCTGATGACCGGCGAGCTCTGGTTCAGGGTCCCGGAGATCATTGAAGTCCGTCTCGAGGGCGAAGCTCCTGCCGGCGTATTTCCGAAGGATGTGATCCTCGCTGTGCTCGGAAAGATCCGCGCAGACGGCGCCGTGTACAAATGCATCGATTTCACAGGCTCCTATGTTGAGAGCCTTGGCGTCGCCGGCCGCATGACCATCTGCAACATGGCCGTAGAGATGGGTGCGAAGACAGCCTACATGCAGCCCAACCAGGCTGTACTTGACTATGTCTCTGCGCGAGCTGTCCGTCCCTTCGAAGTACAGTACACCGATCCCGGATATGAATATGCGGAAAGTTATGTGTTTGATGTTTCGTCACTTGAGCCGCAGCTCTCCTGCCCGCACAGCGTTGAAAACGTACATCCGCTCCCTGAAGTGATCTCTGAGGGAAAGGTCCGTCTTGACCAGGGCTACATTGGCTCCTGCACCGGCGGCCGCGAGGAAGATATTGCCATTGCTGCTCAGATCCTCCGCGGAAAACACATTGCTCCCTATACAAGGCTCCTGATCGTTCCCGCTTCTGACCAGGTGCTCCGCAGATGCCTTGAAAAAGGCTATATTCAGGACCTTATGAATGCGGGCGCTACCCTGCAGGCACCCGGATGCGCTGCCTGCCTTGGCGTTCACGGCGGCATCATAGCGCCAGGCGAAGTCTGCATCACGAGCACCAACCGGAATTTCCCGGGCCGCATGGGTTCAAAAGACGCGTCACTGTATCTGGCAAGTCCGGCCACAGTAGCTGCAAGCATGATCAGCGGATACATTACTGATCCGAGAGATTATCTGGGCTGATGTGCGGCAGCTGTTCGTGTGTGAAAACGATCTGTGGAATAGTTTATGAGATCAGCTTGTGATCTAAAAGGAGATGTATGATGGAGACGAAGATAACTGGCAAAATAATTGTAGTTGGAGATAATATTGATACGGATCAGATCTATCCGGGGCGCTTTCTTGCCCTGACGGATCCGAAGGAGATCGGGAGCCACTGCCTTTGCGGCGTGCGCGAGGATATTGCCCCGAATTTCCCTGAAGGCGGCATGGTCGTTGCCGGAAGGAATTTCGGCTGCGGTTCTTCCAGGGAACATGCTCCCATCGCGCTTCTGAACATGGGAGCGAAGGCTGTCCTGGCCGACTCCTTCGCGCGGATCTTCTTCCGCAATGCTGTTAACCTTGGACTTGTCCCTGTCATCTGCAAAGGAATCAGCGGGAAAGTTACAGACGGGCAGACGCTGACGCTTGATCTTACGGCGGGAACCGTGACTGTTCAGGAGACGGGGGAGGTCCTCCCCTGCGAACCCCTCGGTGATCAGGCGCTGAAGATTCTCGAAGCGGGCGGCATCAAGCCGCTGATGCGCGCGCGCTTCGGAAAAAAGGATTAAAGTTTTTTTTCAAGGCAGACAAGGGCAACGCCTTCGATCCCGTTGAAAGTGCACAGGACCGTATCTGCCTCCCTGTAACCAAGCTTCCGGTACATGGCCCGGGCGGTTTCGTTTTTCGCGTTCGTATCCATGCGCAGATACCGGCAGCCTTCGGATAAAGCATATGCTTCATAAAATGCAACGAATTCCTTTCCGTATCCCCTGCCGGCCATGGCGGGGGATACGGTCAGTGTATGCAATACCATGACTTCCTGCGGCGGTGCCGGATATTGCCACCGGGCGCTGCTGTAGGATGGCACCTGGATCTGATTGATGATCGCGGCTGCCGCGATCTCTCCGCCATCTTCCAGCACAAAAAGATCACCTCTTGCAATGGCATCCTCTGCGGTCCTGCGCGTCGGATATACGCCTCTTGCCCAGCCGATTCGCATGCGTCCGGCCTCTTCCTCCGCGTGGATCCTGTCATAGATCTCTTCGACGGCTTCGGCATCTTTCATTACGGCTTTCCGGATCATCTTCCTGCCTCCATTTCCTGTTTACATTTCCTGCTTCCATTTTTCTGTCGGAGACGTCTGTCTTCCGCGCATTCCTCCCGCGGCTATGAATCCCGCGGACAGGAGCGCTGCCTATATGAAGGATCTCTGTTCTCTTTTCACGCGTTTTCCCTCCAAAAATATTCATGTGTCTCAGGAACACGGTTCCGTTCTCATTGCAGCAGCCATTCGTGAAGACCGAAGGATACATACGCCAGCCCCAGGATCACGTACAGCGGTGACAGCATAAAAAACAGCAGCAATGAAATGATTCCGATCAGCAGCGCATTTCTTGTCACATACCGGCGGAGCAGCAGGCTCATGGCGATCACGCCGAAGCACAGAAGAAACATGTAGCCGCATATCCAGGCTGACTGAGCGATGTTTTTGGGTACAGGTCCCGCATATGTCTCCTGAAATCCCACCGATCCCAGCAGATATCCTGCTGCAGCGACAAATCCGGTCCACCGCGGCGGAAACATGTACGCGACCGGCCGCGGCTTCTGCACCGGGAAACGAAGCCTTCGCAGAAGCAGCAGACTGAGCTGGAAAATGATGAACCCCTGAATGATTCCGGTGACTACCATCGTGATCACGATCATGCGCATCAGAAAATTCGGGTCCAGAAGAGGCGCGGCTGCCTCGCCGCCCACCTGCTTCATTGTCCTTACAAGTATCTCCTGCATCTCGGCGATCTCGGCATTGATGTCATAGCCGAACAGCGAAGCCAGGGCAACGGTGCTCAGCACATTGAAAAACGCCGCCAGGCCCATGACCGCGAACATCGTTTTCGTCATGTCCCTCTTATAGTACAGGCAGGTTCCGAAAACCAGTCCCAGCAGGGCGGATGATA
>CADCOP010000222.1 GCA_902803065.1 uncultured Lachnospiraceae bacterium
GACAGTACAGAATCATTGATTTCAAGAGAAATAAGGATGGTATCCCTGCAAAGGTTGCAGGAATCGAATACGATCCGAACAGAACCGCTAATATCGCTCTTCTGCATTACGCAGATGGCGAAAAGGCATACATCATCGCTCCGGCAGGTCTGACAGACGGAATGGTCGTCATGAACGGACCGGAAGCAGAAGTAAAGGTCGGCAACTGCCTGCCTCTTTCACAGATCCCCGTAGGTACCATGATCCACAATATCGAGCTGTATCCGAAGCACGGCGGCCAGCTTGTCCGTTCCGCGGGCAACGGAGCTCAGCTGATGGCTAAGGAAGGCAAATACGCTACACTGCGTCTCCCGTCCGGTGAGATGCGCATGGTTCCGGCTCTCTGCCGCGCAACTATTGGTGTAGTTGGTAATGGCGACCATAACCTGATCAACATCGGTAAGGCCGGAAGAAAGCGCCACATGGGTATCCGTCCGACAGTCCGCGGTTCTGTCATGAACCCGAACGATCATCCGCATGGTGGTGGAGAAGGACGTGCTCCGATCGGACGTCCGGGTCCCTGCACACCGTGGGGCAAGCCTGCGCTTGGTCTTAAGACCAGAAAAACTAAAAAGGCTTCTAACAAGCTGATCGTAAGAAGAAGAGACGGAAGAACTCTTAACTGATGACTGATAAGGAGGAAAACAATGGCTCGTTCACTGAAAAAGGGACCATTTGCAGATGAAAGCTTACTGAAAAAGGTTGACGCGCTGAACGCATCCGGTGAAAAGCAGGTTATCAAGACCTGGTCCAGACGTTCCACGATCTTCCCGCAGATGGTAGGACATACAATCGCCGTTTATGACGGAAGAAGACATGTTCCGGTATATGTTACCGAGGATATGGTCGGCCATAAGCTTGGTGAGTTCGTTGCTACAAGAACTTACAGAGGCCATGGAAAAGATGAAAAGAGGTCGGGCGTAAGATAACGCCCCTCCTCTCCGGTTTCCGGATCGGGACCGGCGGTCATATGACACGCCCGGATGCGATGAACCTCCACCGGAAACGGGTATATACAGTGCAGGCTGACCACGCAGCCGGCACACAGCAGACTAAAAAAGTTCGCCCGGGGAGGGCGCTGCGGGAATGGAGGTTCCTGAGAACGAAAGGAGGCAATATCTATGGCTAAGGGACATAGATCGCAGATTAAAAGAGAAAGAAATGCGCAGAAGGATACAAGACCTTCAGCAAAGCTGTCTTACGCAAGAGTACCGGTACAGAAGGCCTGCTTCGTACTGGATGCAATCAGAGGCAAGGATGTTAACACGGCACTCGCTATTGTCACTTACAATCCGAGATACGCTTCTGAACTGATTGCCAAGCTTCTGAAGTCCGCGATCGCGAACGCAGAGAACAACAACGGAATGAACAGGGATAATCTGTACGTCCAGGAGTGCTACGCGAACAAGGGACCGACAATGAAGAGAATCAGACCGAGAGCACAGGGTAGAGCTTACAGGATCGAAAAGAGAATGAGCCACATCACAGTAGTGCTCAATGAGAGATAATAAGGAGGGCAATCATGGGACAGAAAGTTAATCCGCACGGCTTAAGAGTCGGTATTATTAAGGATTGGGACTCTAGATGGTATGCAGACGCTGATTTCGCTGATTACCTGAAAGAGGATAATGAGATCAGAAAATGCCTCAAGAAGAGACTTTTCAGCTCAGGCATCTCCAGAATCGAGATCGAAAGAGCAGCTGATCGTGTAAAGGTGATCGTACACACTGCAAAGCCGGGCGTCGTTATCGGCAAGAGCGGTGCTGAGATCGAAAAGATCAAAAATGAGCTTCAGAAGATGACAGGCAAGAAGGTTCAGGTCGATGTTAAAGAGATCAAGAGACCTGACAAGGATGCTCAGCTTGTTGCAGAGAATATCGCTCAGCAGCTTGAGAACCGCGTTTCCTTCCGCCGCGCCATGAAGTCCGCAATGGGCCGCACCATGAAGGCCGGCGCAAAGGGTATTAAGACAGCAGCTTCCGGAAGACTTGGCGGCGCTGATATCGCCCGCAGCGAGTTCTACAGCGAGGGAACGATCCCGCTTCAGACACTGAGAGCAGATATTGACTATGGTTTCGCTGAGGCTGATACGACCTATGGTAAGGTTGGCGTTAAGGTCTGGATCTACAATGGCGAAGTACTTCCGTCCAGAAAAGAAGGGAGCGATAAATAATTTTAATGCCGAAAAGAGTAATGCATCGTAAGCAGTTCCGCGGTACGATGGCAGGTAAAGCCCAGAGAGGCAATACAATCGTTTATGGAGAATACGGACTTGTCGCAACAGAGCCCTGCTGGATCCGTTCCAATCAGATCGAGGCAGCCCGTGTCGCCCTGACTCGTTACACCAAACGTGGTGGTAAAGTATGGATCAAAATTTTCCCGGATAAGCCGGTTACAGCCAAGCCCGCCGAGACTCGTATGGGTTCCGGTAAAGGTACGGTAGAATACTGGGTATCTGTTGTTAAACCGGGCCGTGTGCTCTTTGAGCTTGCAGGCGTACCGGAAGAGACAGCACGCGAAGCTCTGCGTCTTGCTATGCATAAACTGCCCTGCAAGTGCAAAATCGTGACTCGCGCAGACCTGGAAGGCGGTGAAAGCAGTGAAAACTAATAAGTATTTGGAAGAATTAAAGAATAAGAGCGCTGCTGAACTCAAGGAAGAACTTGTAGCAGCCAAGAAGGAACTTTTCAACCTGAGATTCCAGAATGCTACCAATCAGCTTGATAACACGAGCAGGATCCGCGAGGTTCGCAAGAACATTGCCAGAATTCAGACAGTTATCACTGAGCAGGCTAAGGCACAGGGCTGATACAGCTAAGAAAGGAGCATTTCCGTGGAAAGAAATCTTAGAAAGACACGTACCGGCAAGGTCGTAAGCAATAAAATGGATAAAACCATTGTTGTCGCTGTTGAGGACCATGTAAAACATCCTCTCTACAAGAAAATCGTTAAGAGAACCTACAAGCTGAAAGCACACGATGAGAACAACGAGTGCAATATCGGCGACACCGTAAAGGTCATGGAGACCAGACCGCTGTCCAAGGACAAGAGATGGAGACTGGTCGAGATCGTTGAGAAAGTGAAATAATTAGGAGGGATATCAGCATGGTACAGCAGGAAACCAGACTGAGAGTCGCTGATAACACCGGCGCTAAGGAGCTCCTTTGCATCCGTGTTATGGGTGGTTCTACAAGAAGATATGCAGGAATCGGCGATATCATCGTTGCTTCTGTTAAAGATGCGACGCCGGGCGGCGTTGTTAAAAAAGGCGATGTTGTAAAGGCTGTTGTCGTACGTACCGTTAAGGGCGTGCGCCGCAATGACGGATCTTACATCCGTTTTGATGAGAATGCAGCTGTTATCATTAAAGATGATCTGAATCCGAGAGGTACCCGTATTTTTGGACCGGTTGCAAGAGAGCTTCGTGAGAAGAAATTCATGAAGATCGTTTCTCTGGCTCCGGAAGTATTATAGGAGGAACGCAGCTATGATGAAGATCAAAAAGGGCGACACTGTCAGAGTGATCGCCGGTAAAGATAAAGATAAAGAAGGCAAAGTCCTGGCTGTTAAGGACGGTAAGGTCCTGGTTGAAGGCGTCGGCGTCGTGACCAAGCATACAAAACCTTCCGCAGCTAATCAGCAGGGCGGTATTATTCAGAAAGAATCCTTCATCGACATTTCAAACGTTATGTATCTCCACAACGGCAAGGCCACAAGAATCGGATTTAAGGTCGAAGGAGACAAGAAGGTCCGTGTTGCCAAGGCTACCGGCGAAGTGGTCGATTGATTGAGAGGAGGACGAGACGAGTGAGCAGATTAAAAGAACAGTATCAGAACGAAATGGTCGATGCCATGATCAAGAAGTTCGGATATAAGAATGTAATGGAAGTACCGAAGCTCGACAAGGTCGTTGTCAACATGGGCGTAGGCGAGGCTAAGGAAAACGCGAAAGTCCTTGAGTCCGCTGTTAAGGACATGGAGACGATCACCGGCCAGAAAGCTGTCCTGACAAAGGCAAAGAACTCCGTAGCTAACTTCAAGATCCGTGAAGGAATGGCTATCGGCTGCAAGACCACGCTTCGCGGCGAAAAGATGTATGAGTTCGTTGATCGTCTGATCAACCTGGCTCTTCCGCGTGTCCGTGACTTCCGCGGCGTAAACCCGAATGCTTTCGACGGCAGAGGAAATTACGCTCTGGGTATCAAAGAGCAGCTGATCTTCCCGGAGATCGAGTATGACAAGGTTGACAAGGTAAGAGGTATGGACGTTATCTTCGTTACGACTGCAAAGACGGATGAGGAAGCCCGCTACCTGCTGACACTTTTCAACATGCCGTTTGCTAAATAATCAGGAGGAAAATTTCATGGCTAAGACGTCAATGAAGATCAAACAGCAGCGCACACCGAAGTTCTCGACACGGGCTTACACCCGCTGCAGAATTTGCGGACGTCCGCATTCTGTTCTGAGAAAATACGGTATCTGCAGAGTCTGCTTCCGTGAACTTGCCTACAAGGGTGAGATCCCGGGCGTTAAGAAAGCAAGCTGGTAAGATATACGCAGCGGCCCGGCAGGAAAGCCGGAGCCTGCCGCAAGGCAGTTTTTGAACTATTTATCATACAACGGATGCCCTGAGCGGCATCCCCATCATGTCAAGTCTTTAAAGGAGGATACTAACATGAGAACAACAAACGATCCGATCGCGGATATGCTTACAAGAATCCGCAACGCGAACATGGCAAAGCATGACACTGTTGATGTACCGGCTTCCAAGATGAAGATCGCTATCGCGAACATTCTTCTGGATGAGGGCTACATTGCAAAGTATGACCTGGTCGAGGACGGAAACTTTAAGAATATCCGCATTTACCTTAAGTACGGCAAAGATAAGAATGAGAAGATCATCTCCGGTCTGAAGAGAATCTCCAAACCCGGTCTTCGTATCTATGCCGGCAAGGATGATATGCCGAAGGTACTTGGCGGCCTGGGAATCGCTATCGTATCTACGAACCAGGGCGTTATTACAGACAAGCAGGCCCGCAAGCTTCATGTTGGCGGCGAGGTTCTTGCGTTTGTATGGTAATCCCGACAGAGAGACTGTTTGGGCATACTGAAAACAGAGGAGCCGCAGGGGCTCTTCCGAAAATTTAAGTAAGGAGGAAATTTGGCATGTCAAGAATTGGCAGAATGCCGGTGGCAATTCCTGCAGGAGTTAAGGTAACGATCGCAGACGGCAATAAAGTAACAGTAACTGGACC
>CADCOP010000223.1 GCA_902803065.1 uncultured Lachnospiraceae bacterium
CGGGACGCTCCGACGATGATCAGCTTACTTCCTTTTTTTATGTCCTTATCTGCCGCTGTGCTTCTTACCGTCTTTTCGGTGGCGTTTTCCGCACGCAGGCCGGCGGCATCAAGGTACTGCCTTCCGACCCAGCAGTTTCGCTTCTTCAGTCCGTTGCTGCCGACATAATAATCACCGACCCAGGTGTTTCTGGCAATGAATCCTCTGGCATTCATGTAATACTGTCTGCCTTTGTAAATGATCCACTCGTTTTTCGCCATGGCGCCGCTCTTTTTGTAAAACCGGCTCCCGGCTTTGCTCCTGCAGAGCACATCCGTCTGAAGACTGCCGCGGCTGTCGGCAAGATAGGAATATCCTTCCCATGTAAACGAACCCGTCTGTACATAGCCGGATGCGTCGAAATGGTACGCCCTGCCGCCGATCCAGGCCCAGGTATCCTTCAGCTGTGTCCCGTTGATCCTGTAGACAAGCTTTTTTCCGGACCTGACAAACTTACCGCCGGAATACGTATGCTGCTTCGCAATGCTGACAGCATCCGGATCCGCCGCCATGACCCGGTTTGCCCCGCCTGAAATGAGAATGCAGAGGCAGAGGGCAAGAAACAGGCGAAGGATCCGCCCGGCGCCCTGCCTGGTATCATCTTTGTGAGAATTAAAAACACTTGTAAAGAACATTACTGAATACTCCCCTGGTCCCGGAATTCTTCTTTCCCCCTGAATTCCAAACCGCTTCCGGCCGGAATATTCCCGGGACCGCACTCCCATGTTAACACAGCTTCCCTTTTTTTACAAATTCTTTTCGATTGTTTTACAGGAATGAAAACTTGCTGATCGAGCAGTCATTTTCTTGTGTAAATCATCAAATCGGATCGTCCGGGTGTCATTGACAAGTAGTGCATATCGTACTGTTATATGTAATGGTTAAACGCTAAAAAATTATAATTTGCACTATCTGCCGGTGAATAACATATCCAAACACTATTCAATCCGTCAGTTCAGTGACAAATGGAAAGGGGATCATGTTACAGGAAAACAGCAGTTTCATGAAATGTGTCAGGAAGGCTGACAAGATCGTCGGCACGATCGTCGACTGGCTTGCGATCATTCTCCTGATCTTTATTTTTATCCTCGGCATCGCTCAGGTCGTCTGGCGGTGGATTCTTAATAACCCCATCGTCTGGTCCGAGGAGATGATCCGTCTTACGTATGTATGGATCTGTTATCTCGGGTGGGTCATCGCTGAACGCGCGGACTCGCACATCCGCATCACCTCCATCGTCAACCGTCTCCCCATGTCTGTACAGAAATGGCAGCAGATCTTCTGCCACATCCTGTGCATCATCATGTGTGTGCTGATGGTACGTTACGGCATCGACCTGATCAAGGTCGGCATGAAGAGGACCGCCGTATCCTTCCCCATGAATTTCGCAGTCGTCTACATCATGGGACCGTTGTGCAACTTCATCCTCATGTTCTATGAGATCGCGGCGCTCATTGAGTGCTTTGTCGTCGGACCGAGGGATTATCGTGATAAAGGAGGGGATGAAGAATGAGTATTTGCCTGACATTATTTGTTATTCTTCTGTTTACCGGTCTTCCCCTGTACGTTAACCTGGGACTGACCTCATTCCTGTACATCTTCATGTCGGGCGACAACCCCATGGTCGTTGTACAGAGAATCACGCAGGCCGCGAACTCCTTTACCATGCTTGCCTGCCCGTTCTTTATCCTGATGGGCAACTTCATGAACACCAGCGGTGTTACGAGAAAGCTGTTCCGCTTTGCCAACACCATCGTAGGCACGGTTCCCGGAGGCATGGGCCACGCAAACATCATCTGCTCCATGCTCTTTGCCGGAATGTCCGGTACAGCTGTTGCTGATGCAGGCGGTCTTGGAAACATCGAGATCGAAGCCATGCGTGAAGTCGGATATGATGATGATTTCTCCTGCGCCATCACAGCAGCATCTGCTGTCCTCGGCCCCATCATCCCGCCGTCGCTTCCCATGGTCATCCTCTGTGTTACCGTAAGCGCATCTACCGGCCGCGCATTCGTAGGCGGCTTCGGTCCGGGCGTTGTCCTTGCTCTTTCCCTCGGTATCATGGTGACCTACTACGCTAAGAAGCGCAATTATCCGAGAAACCCGCGCCCGTCCGCAAAACAGGTATGGATCGCCTTCAAGGAAGCCTTCCTGGCACTGATGGCTCCGATCATTCTTCTGCTTGCCATCTACACCGGTATCGTAACAACGACGGAAGCTGCTATCGTCGCGGCGCTCTACTCCATGCTGATCGGACTGTTCGGCTACAGGGATCTTAAGATCCGCGATATTCCGAAGGTCATGCTCTCCACCTGTGAGACTACCGGCGTTGTTCTTTCCATCGTTATGACGGCAAACATCTTCGGTTACGTGCTGACCGTAGCGCAGATCCCACAGAAGATCACGATGATCCTGACAAGCATCAACAACAAATATGTGTTCCTGCTCGTCATCAATCTCTTCCTTCTGTTCGTGGGCTGCTTCATGGAAGGTACGGCAGCGATCCTGATCCTTTCACCGATCCTGTTCCCGATCATGCTGCAGATGGGCGTCAATGAGACCCAGGCTGTTCTGATCATCATCCTGAACCTGATGATCGGCGTTGTAACACCGCCTGTAGGCATTGTCCTTTATGTAACATCCAATGTGGCGAAGATATCCGCCGACCGGGTCATAAAAGCGACGCTCCCGTTCCTGATCCCGCTTTTCATCACGCTGCTGATCGTTACATACGTCCCGGCAGTCACTACATTCCTGCCGACGCTTGTGTACGGCTGATAAACGTTTGCGGCTGATAAACAGAGATAAACCATAACCGGTAATAAGCCATGGGCATCTGATTTCAGGAAGCATGGCTGATTATAAAACACAGTTTCACACAAAATGCAGAATAACTGCAAACAACAATCAAGGAGGACAACATGAAAAAGAGACTTGCAGTCGTTATGACAGCACTGACAATGACCGTAGCATTCGCTATCGGCGCACAGGCAGCCACCGAGCTGAAATGGGGAAGCTGCGGAACACAGACCACTCTGAGAGAGCAGGCTATGGCTAAGGCGATCGATGAGATCAACGCTAACGCAGAAGACATCCATGTAACAGGTTACTATGACAGCACCCTCGGCGGATCTCAGGATCTGGTAGAAGGCATCCAGGAAGGTCTGGTTGACTTCATCACAGAAGGACCTGCTCAGTTCCAGGCATGGGTTCCGAAGCTTGGTTTCCTGGAAGCTCCGTATCTGTGGCAGAGCGTAGACCACATGGTCAACACCCTGAACGGCGAGTATCTTGACACCCTGAATGATGATTTCGCAAGCTGCAACGTTCACATCCTTGGTACTCTGTACTATGGTACAAGACAGCTGACAACCAACAAGCCGGTTAAGACAGTTGAGGATCTGAAGGGCATGAAGATCCGTGTTCCGGAGACAGACCTGTATGTAAAGATGGTTGAGTCCTGGGGCGCATCCGCAGCTCCGATGAACATCAACGAGCTGTACATGGCTCTGCAGACCGGTACCGTTGACGGCCAGGAGAACCCGCTTCCGACGATCGAAGCTCAGAAGTTCTATGAAGTTGTTAAGAA
>CADCOP010000224.1 GCA_902803065.1 uncultured Lachnospiraceae bacterium
GCTTCCCGCACGAGAGGCAACCGCATGGCAGCGGAGCTTCTGGAGCAGGACCTGACCGCTTTCTACAGCGAGGACGAGGAGAGAGAACTGCAGCCGGGCGAGATCATGGTTACCTACGGCAATGCCCGCCACGGCTATGAGTATCCGATGATCAGGTTCGTCGTGATCACGGAGAGCGACATATTCGGAAAAGAGAAGAAGCCCGTACGCCGCCAGAAGGTGTACGAAGGAAAAAGGATAGGGAGCTTTTCCGAACTCTCGCCCGGCGACTATGTTGTCCATGAGAGCCACGGCCTCGGGATCTACCGGGGAATTGAAAAGATCGAAACAGACCATGTCCTGAAGGACTACATGAAGATAGAGTACGCCGGCGGAAGCTGTCTGTACGTTCTTGCTTCATCTCTGGACATGATCCAGAAATATGCGGATTCTGACGCGAAGAAGCCGAAGCTGAACAAGCTGGGCGGGCAGGAATGGAGCCGCACCAAGGCACGGGTCCGCGGCGCTGTAAGGGAAATAGCAAAAGACCTTGTGGACCTGTACGCGGCACGCCAGAGAAAAGCCGGATTCGTGTACGGTGAAGATACCGTATGGCAGCGTGAGTTTGAGGAGATGTTCCCCTTCGAGGAGACAGAGGATCAGCTGAAGGCCATCGCTGACACGAAGAAGGACATGGAAAGCACGAAGATCATGGACCGGCTGATCTGCGGCGATGTAGGCTACGGAAAGACGGAGATAGCGATCCGTGCTGCTTTCAAGGCTGTCCAGGACGGGAAACAGGTAGCCTACCTTGTGCCGACCACGATCCTCGCGCAGCAGCATTATAATACATTTACCGAGCGCCTGAAGGATTTTCCGGTCCGCGTGGACCTTATGTGCAGGTTCTGCTCGCCCGCAGAGATCAAAAAGACGCTGACAGACTTAAAGAGCGGTCAGGTGGATATTGTGATCGGTACCCACCGCATCCTCTCAAAGGATGTGAAATTCAAAGACCTTGGCCTTCTTGTCATCGACGAGGAGCAGCGGTTCGGCGTGACGCACAAGGAAAAGATCAAGCAGATGAAAAAGGATGTGGACGTCCTCACACTGACGGCCACGCCGATTCCGAGAACGCTTCACATGAGCCTGGTCGGCATCCGCGACATGAGCGTTCTGGAGGAGGCTCCGCAGGACCGCCTCCCGATTCAGACCTTTGTCATGGAATACAATGAAGAACTCGTGCGTGAGGCGATCAGCAGGGAACTTGCCCGGGGCGGCCAGGTCTATTATGTGTACAACCGAGTCAATACGATCGCGGATATGACAGAGAGGGTACGGAAGATGGTCCCGCAGGCGCATGTTGCCTTTGCCCACGGGCAGATGCGCGAGCGCGAGCTGGAAAGGATCATGTACGACTTTGTCAACGGAGACATTGACGTGCTCGTGACGACGACCATCATTGAGACCGGACTGGATATCTCAAACGTGAATACGATGATCATCCACGACGCTGATACCATGGGTCTCTCCCAGCTGTACCAGCTTCGGGGAAGGATAGGAAGGTCGAACCGGACAGCATACGCGTTCCTGATGTACCGGCGGGATAAGATGCTGCGTGAGGTCGCGGAAAAACGGCTGGCAGCCATCCGTGAGTTCACAGAGCTCGGGAGCGGCTTCCGCATCGCCATGCGTGACCTGGAGATCCGCGGCGCCGGCAACCTTCTTGGTGAAGAACAGCACGGCCACATGGAGGCGGTCGGATATGACCTGTACTGCAAACTGCTGAGCGAATCGGTCGCTGAGATCCGGGGAGGGCAGCAGACGCAGGATGATTTTGAAACATCTATCGATCTGGACACGGATGCCTATATTCCTGACAGATATATAGCCAATGAGGCGCAGAAGCTGGATATCTACAAGAGGATCGCGGATATCCGGTCAGAACAGGAGCGCGACGACATGTTCGAGGAGCTTCTGGACCGGTTCGGAGAACCGCCGCGGGCTGTGCAGAATCTCCTGACGATCGCGAGCCTGAAGGCAAGGGCGCACGCGGTCGACCTTACGGAGGTCTCACAGAAGGGAGACCAGGTCCGCTTTGTGTTCTACGAAAAAGCGCGCGTGGATGTAGCCGGTATTCCGGATTTCCTTGCGCAGTTTAACGGAAGAATGAGCTTCCGGGTCGAAAAGCAGCCTGTGCTCGTATACGCGAAGCCCCGCAGAGGCGGTAAGGATAACGATGATATCCTTGCCCTTGTGGGATCCGTACTTGACAGGATGCAGATGCTGATACAGATACCGGAAGCGCAGGCCCCGGCTGAATAGGATTTGGAGGAAACAGCATGAGACTATTGATCATAAGGCACGCTGATCCCGACTATTATATCGATGGGCTCACAGAGACCGGGAAGATAGAGGCGGAGCTTCTTGCAAAGAGACTCTGTCAGGAAAAGATCGACGCGTTTTACGTCTCTCCGCTCGGCAGGGCTAAGAAGACTGCAGAATATACACTCAAAGCCATGGGCCGGGAAGCTGAGGCGCAGGAGAAGGACTGGCTCCGGGAGTTCCCGGATGTGCTCGACGTCAACGGCTCAGAACACATGCAGAAAATGTATCCCGGGGTCCGGAAAAAACCGGACGGGACATTTGAGGAGAGGGTATTCTGGGACATCGTCCCCGCCGGCTGGATGGATGACGATAAGTATTTTTCACAGGATACCTGGCAGCAGACAGAACCGGCTGCGGCAGGAGGCATGGAAGAGCTGTGCGCGTGGGTCTGGAACGGTCTGGATGAAGTGCTTGCCGAGCATGGCTATCACAGAAAAGGCAGGTACTACACAACGGAGCAGGGAAATGAGAAAACGATCGCGTTTTTCTGCCATTTCGGCGTAGCGTGCGTCATGCTCTCACATCTGTGGAATGTATCGCCGTTTGTGCTGTGGCACTCCCTCTGCTTCGCGCCATCATCTGTCACGCAGATCTATACGGAAGAGAGGCAGAAGGGAATCGTTTCCTTCCGGACGCAGTTTGCGGGAGACTGCTCACACCTGTATGCCGCCGGCAGAAAGCCGTCCTTCGCGGCGCGGTTCTGTGAGACATTTGAGCAGGACGCAAGACACTGAAATGCAGCCGTGAAGGCATACATTGCTGATGAATGGAGAAAGGGCAGGACTTATGAGAATAGGGACCGGTTATGATGTACACAGATTTGCGGAGGGCAGGGATCTGATCCTCGGAGGCGTGAAGATACCGTATGAGAAGGGGCTTCAGGGACACTCGGATGCCGA
>CADCOP010000225.1 GCA_902803065.1 uncultured Lachnospiraceae bacterium
AGCAGCGCGCTCTGGATGTTCTGGTTGTCGGGACTGCTGCCGTCATAGTCAGTCGTATCGATCAGATAGGTGTAGACCGCTTTGATCTTTTCATAATCCGTTGATCCTTCAGGGATGGAGGCGATGCATGCATCCGCTGCCTGTTCCAGGCGGATGCGCATATCTTCCCTTTCCTCCGGCGGGACTGTCACGGACAGCCGGTAGCTCACAACATTTCCGCTGAGGGCTGACTGCTGCACCTCTATGTTCGTTCCGATCCAGAAAAACTCAGGATGATCGGCCAGGACAGCATAGTAAGCCGTCCAGAAATCATCCAGGCCGACGGCTGCGTACAGCGCCGCTTCATCCTCTCCGTCCCGGATCCTCTCGTACAGTTCGCGGTAGATCTCGTTCAGGGAGCTCGGCACCTGGTTAAAGTAGTATTCCTCGATTCCCCCGTGGTCCCACCAGGTATCGCCCAGCTGGTAATACGGGTTCTCCTTCAGGCCGCTCTGCACGGCAATGACATCAATGTTTCTGCAGCCGCCGAGCAGCATGGCTGAGGCAAGCAGCACGATCGCGGCAGCCTGCTGTCGTTTTCTCATTAATTCTTCTGATTCTCCATGATCTCTCCGGGGCCTCCCGGCCCCGGGCTTCATTCATTGCTTCATTCATTAATACCGGGCTTCGCTCACCGCCTCCAGCGGCTTGTCACCTTTCTGAGTTCACTCGCGAACTTGCGAAGATCGCTCTTTGAATGTCTGGCATTCGCGCGGATCGTATCCATGACCTCGCATCCGGCTTCAAACAGCTCGCGGAATGCTTTGGAAGAATCCGGGGGAAGGCGGAATGTTCTCGACATCTGGCTCTTGTCCTGTGTATCCTGCTCTTCTTCCCGATCCCCGGAGCGGCCGCGGTCTTTTTCGCGCGCGGCGGAGGCCTTTCCGTCTTCCTGCTCCGCGCTCTTTCCGGCTTCTTTTTCCTTCTCCTCATCAAAGATCGGGACCGGCTCTGCCTCATGGATCAGCTCGCCGGAGGCCAGGTCAAATATCGTCCCGGAATACGGCGCGTAAGCGTCCAGTCCCAGTTCTTCATGCACCCTGTCCCGGAAGAAGTCCGCCACATCCGCTTCGCCGTGGCAGATAAATACCTTCGCGGGTTTCTTTTCAAATGCGCCGATCCACTTCATGAGTCCGTGGTCATCCGCGTGGCCGCTGATTCCCGGAAGCACAAGGATCTCCGCCTCAACGGAAATATCCTCTCCGAACAGCTTGACCTTGTCCGCCCCTTCCACGAGGCTGCGGCCCAGCGTTCCCTCGGCCTGGTAACCGACAAACAGGATGGTCGACTCAGGTCTCCACAGGTTATGCTTGAGATGATGCCGGATGCGGCCCGCTTCGCACATGCCGCTCGCTGAGATGATCACCTTCGGAGCCTGATCAGCGTTGATCGCTTTGGATTCATCGCTTGTTACAGATGTCCGCAGGCCTGCGAAGCTGATCGGATTCACGCCTGCGTCAAGAAGCGCCTGCGCATCCTCATCAAAATCATCGTACATCCGCTTCATGAAAACTTCCGTCGCTTCCACGGCCAGGGGGCTGTCGATCCAGACCTCGAAGCCGTCATGTCCGGATACCAGGCCTTTCTGCTTGATCTCCCGGATGAAATAGAGCATCTCCTGCGTTCTTCCAACGGCAAATGACGGTATGACCACATTGCCGCCGCGGTCGAAGGTCCGCTGGAGAACATCCGCGAGCGCGCTCGTGTAATCCGCCGGCCGTTCATGAGACCTGTTTCCGTAGGTCGATTCCATGACTACGTAATCCGCTTCCGTAAGATACTGCGGATCCTTGATGATCGGCTGATTCGTATTTCCTATATCCCCGGAAAAGACGATCGTCTTTTCAATTCCGTTTTCGCTGATCTTTATTTCAATGGATGACGACCCGAGAAGATGACCCGCATCCACGAAACGGATCCTGACCCCGTCAGCAATATATTTTTCTGTATTATACGGAACGGTCACAAAACACCGAAGCGCGTTCTGCGCGTCCTCTGTCGTATACAGAGGTTCGACCAGCGGCCTGCCCGCTCTCTCCGCCTTGCGGTTTTTCCATTCAACTTCAAACTCCTGGATGTGCGCGCTGTCAAGAAGCATGATATCGCACAGGAGCTTCGTCCCTTCCGTCGAGAATATCTGTCCGTCAAAGCCCTGCTTTGCCAGCAGGGGCAGCTTTCCGGAATGATCAATATGCGCGTGTGTCAGGAGAACCATATCTATTTCCGTGGCTTTCACCGGTATCTCCTGGTTCACGAACATATCTTTTCCCTGCTCCATTCCGCAGTCGATCAGGATATGTTTCCCTCCCGCTTCCAGGTAATAACAGCTTCCCGTCACCTCATGTGCAGCTCCAAGAAAAGTCAGTTTCATGTCGTATCCCCCGTTTTTCCGTAAACGCACGCGGCGCGTGCCATGTTTGACTTAAGATGTTTACCGTCTCATCATACCATATTTTAGTGCCGCAACATACGTTTTTTTGCTCTGTCTCAGGAAACCCGGCTGTTTACGGTTGACATTTTGCACTTCGCGGATAAACTTAGACTGAAGGTTTGCATTCACAAATGAAAGAAAGGACTGTGTTTTTACAGATACTGCCATGAAAAAGATCGTTCTGACCGGCGGCGGAACTGCCGGACATGTTACTCCGAATATTGCGCTCATTCCGAAACTGAAGGAGCTTGGATATGAGATTTCCTATATCGGCTCTTATACGGGAATTGAAAAGCAGCTGATCGAGCAGGAGGGGCTTCCCTATTACGGGATCTCCTCGGGAAAGCTGCGCAGATACTTTGACCTTAAGAATTTTACGGATCCGGTGCGCGTGCTGCGCGGCTTTACGCAGGCCGTTTCCCTGCTTCGCCGCCTGAAGCCCGATGTCGTCTTCTCAAAGGGCGGTTTCGTTTCTGTTCCTGTCGTTATGGCAGCTAAGATGCTCCATATCCCGGCCATCATCCACGAATCCGACATGACGCCCGGGCTTGCCAACAAGCTTGCCTTTCCGTCCGCTGTAAAGGTCTGCTGCAATTTCCCGGAAACGGTACAGTATCTTCCCCAGGGGAAGGCTGTCATGACCGGGTCTCCCATCCGCCGCGAGCTGCTCTCCGGAGACAGTGAAAGGGGCCGGGAGTTCTGCGGTTTTTCTGACGCGCGTCCTGTTCTCATGATCATTGGAGGAAGTCTCGGTTCCGTAGCTGTCAATACAGCCATCCGCCGCATCCTTCCAAAGCTCCTTGAGACCTTCCAGGTCGTCCATCTCTGCGGAAAAGGGAATCTTGACGAGAGCCTTGCGGATGTTCCGGGTTACCGGCAGTATGAGTACATCCGCGACGAGCTTCCGGATCTGTTTGCCCTCGCTGATGTTGTTGTCTCCCG